>CAJXHA010000001.1 GCA_913053615.1 uncultured Bacteriovoracaceae bacterium
TCCAGATACTTCAGGATCAATTATTGATGAAAGATCGGCCATTGCACAAGGTTTTGATTTTTTTGTCAATTCATTACCTGAAGAAGTTGATTATAGAATTGGTGTGATCCTTGGTCATAGTGATAACACTCCTTATGCCGGTGCTATTTATCAAAGAGGGAGTGAACCTGAAGTACTCGATTCTATTATTCACCCAATAGAAGATATTTTAAGTGACCTCGATTATAAAATGAAAAATCCTCATACTGATGGAAAATCAGATGGTGGAGAAATGGGTCTCTACTCTCTTAATAAGGCAATCACAGATAACTTAGCAAGTATTCAAGCACAAGGTCTTTTTAGAGAAGATGCTGCACTTGCAATTGTCTTTGTAGCTGATGAACAAGATATTTGTTATGAGTATCCTGATGGTGGCGTTGGTGTTCCAGATCCACAAGGTGGTGAAGTAAATTCAAAAAATAAGTACTGTAAGGATGCAGAAGGTAACCTTATTATTACTCCTAAAAGTGTTTTAGATAATATCAAACTGATCAATGGTAATAAACCTCTCGTTTTAGGAGCAGTAATCTATAATAATGAAGCTACAGTTCCAAATGGTGGAGAGAATGAAATTGGTTATGGTTATAAAGAAATAGTTGAACTTAGTGGTGGTATTACTGTTGATATGGCCAGTGGCGATTATGGAACTGGACTTGCTAATCTTGGTACAATTGCACAAGCATCTGTAAAACCAGAAAGTACCTTTAATATTAAAACTTCTAGATTAGATCTCTCTACAGTCAAAGTAACAGTTAATGGAGAAGAAGTTAGTTTTTCATATTTAGCAGATACTAATCAAATTAAACTAGATAATGAAAGAGAAGCACTGAGTGTTGCTCGTGTAGAATACTGTGAGAAAAAAGAAGAGCCTTTAATTACCACGCAAGTAATTGCTGGTGGTTTACATACTTGTGCCATTTATGTTGATGGTAAAGTAAAGTGTTGGGGACAAAATAACTTTGGACAACTTGGTTATGGACACTCAGATATCCTTGGTGATGATGAGACAATCGATTCAGTACCATTTTTAAATATTGATGAAAAAGTTATCGATCTAAGTGCAGGGCTATTTCATAATTGTGCCGTTTTAGAAAGTGGTAAGGTCTTATGTTGGGGAGCCAATGATAAAGGCCAATTAGGGCTTGGTCACACTGATAGTGTTGGAATAAATGAAGACTTAAGTGCAGCAACGAAGCTTGATTTAGGTGAAGCGGCAAAAAGAATTTATTCTGGAACAAAGTATAATTGTGCTCTATTAGAGAGTGGAAATATTAAGTGTTGGGGTGATAATACTTTTGGTCAATTAGGCTATGGTAATACGGACACCATCGGAGACGATGAAGATCTAAGTGGACTTTCAATTGTTCCAATCGGTAGCTCTATTCAACAAATGGATATTTCGACTATTTCAAATCATACATGTGCGGCCTTAACTAATGGTGATTTAAAATGTTGGGGTTCAAATAGTTTTGGACAACTTGGTTATGGACATACTGATAATCTGGGAGATGATGAATCTGTAAGCTCATTGCCAAATGTTCCTTTTGCTTCAAAGATTTTACAACTTGCTACTGGTTCTTTACATACTTGTGCCCTAGGTGAAGGACAAAAAGTTAGATGTTGGGGACGTAACTCTGTTGGTCAGGTAGGCTTAGGTTATGTTGATGTTATTGGTGATGATGAAGCGGCAAATTCAATTGATCCAATTGATTTAAGTGGTGATGGAACAGATAATTTTAGTATCGTTGCCACTGGGAATAATCATACTTGTGTTATTAATGATGCAGGAAATGTTCATTGTTGGGGACTTGGATCTCAAGGTGCTCTTGGTTTAGCAGACACACAAAATATTGGAGATGATGAGGCCTTAGATCTTAGCAATACCAAAGTCGATATTAGCGATAAGCAATTTACCCAAATTAGTGGTGGTATTAATCATACTTGTGCCTTAGAAAAATCGAAAGGTGAAATCATTTGTTGGGGACAAAATAGCTTTGGACAATTAGGCCTTGGTCATACGGATATGATTGGAGATAATGAGAGTCCAAGTGAGTTTGTAAAACTAAAATAAACTTATTCATTTTATAGCATAAAAAAAGCCGCAGAGAATGCGGCTTTTCTATTTGTGTTTTTTTTAAATTAATTAACGACAACCACGTCCACCAAAGTACTTCTTAGTCTTTGGATTAAAATAGCGACAACCTTCTAGTGTTTCTTTTGGAACATTATAGTCTAACATTCCAGGAGCTTTCTTTAAAAGGTCTTTTCTTAGAGCTTTATACTCTTTATAAGTCATGGCCATAACATCTTCTTCCTCAAGAAAGTGAATTTTATAAGCACCATCTTCAGTTGCGCTAAGCACTCTTTCTCTGACTTTATTATCTATTTCATCACTCTTCGTTCTACCTAAAGTATATAGATAGTTAAAGTCTTTATAAAAAGCTGAATAAATATCTTCAAATTTTTCAGTTTCAAATAAAACCATATTTTCAAAGTTAGAGTTTTCAGCTTTATAAGAAATATTATGTGAACCAGTGATAAGCTTAGTATCTGCACTTACAGGCTTAGCTGCACTTGGAATATAATCAATTAAGATATACTTTGAGTGTTGTAGATAATTACTTTCACGACTTGGAAAGTGCGAATAAGTCTTATATCTAAATTTATTAACAATCTCACTGTCCTTAGCATATTTCTCTGAAAGAATGCGGGTACAGTCTTTTCTAGACTTCATTTGCTTATTATCAGTAATGATTCTAACATCAAGTCCTTTTTCTACTGCTCCAATAACAGCATCACAAACTGAATCGTAAATTAGATAATTAACACCAAGAAAAACTGATTTCTTTGCGGCCTTAATTTCTTTTTCAAGCATTCCTACAACAATTGAAGAGTATTCTGGCTTATTATCACACTCTCTTCTATTAGTTGTACGAATTGCCTTTCCATCTTTTTTACAATCATAGATTCTTCTTCCACGCATATAATTACCTTCACGTGGAGTGCGAGAGCTAACACTATATTCATGATTCATTGTGGTTGAATAAAAGCTAATCTCATCACTTAAATTTGGTGAGTGATCAATTTTACCATCAACAACTGTATTTTCTTGAATTAATTTCGGTGCACCGTCTTTATCATAATCAGGGTTTTTAGAATAATTAAAAAGAACTTCAAACTCTTCTTTAAGTGCTTTAATCATTCCTTCACCAGCTTCCCCTTTAACGGATTTATTATCTGTAAAAGAGATAAAGTTTTCAGAATAACGAGTGATCGCTCCCCCCGAAAAGTTAGCACTTGAATTAATCATGTATTCATCATCAACGATAACAAATTTTTCGTGCATAGTTTTATTAGTATATTTAAACTCAGCACAATCTTCTTCTAAAGGTTCAATCACATCTTGTTTAACTTTAATCATTTTTTTAAAGTTACCAGCTTCTCTGTCTTCGCGACTTTCTTGTTGGTCATTATTAATAACCACATAAACTTTAGCACCATTCTTACAAGCAGCTGAGATAGAGTCTTCTAATTTATTTCTCATGCTCCATGAATAAACAGTAATATAAGCATAGTCTTTAGCATTTGAAATTTTATCAAACATTTCACTAAAGGCCTCTTCACCTTGATAGGGAGAAAAGTAGGTTTTAAAATTTTCTTTTGAAAAAGCACCTAGAGAAAGTGTTAGTGCCATAGTACCAAGAAGCATTTTTTTCATATTAGAATCCTTAATAAGAAGTTTGGATTCTATATAGCACAATGCTCGCTCTAAAGAGGGCAGTTTGTATTTATTTCAAACTTAAAAAAGATATTCGACTAAATAAAATAAGACTAAGAAAAAATGCCATAATAAAGCTAAAGTATTGAAACTCTTGATTATCTCGATATGCACATGATGACTCAATATCACTGGTAAAATCAGCACCTGAATTTCCAGAGGATCTCGCAGGATCGAGAATACCTGCAGGAGTCGTCCCTAATTGCTCACTTCCACCATCTAAATTAGGAGCTGTGAAATTAAATGAGCCAGTTAGGGCACCATCGGCATCATCAATAGCTACAATACCATCACTTCCTCTTCCCCCAGCAACTGAGTTTGTATCACCATTTGTTGTCTCTCCACCATTTATATTAACACTCGCTCCAGCCCCTACAGTCACATTACCTGCACTTACTATATAGATAGCACCTCCACTGCCTCCTCCACCGTCTCCACCATAAGCGGCACCACTTGCGGAAATTGCACCTTCAGTTCCTGGTGCACCGACAGCATTTATTTGAGAACTTGCACCAAAACTAATATCACCTTTAGAAATTATTGCGATTGAACCGGAGCCAGCTCCACCTATACCAGCTGCACCAACAGAGTTCGCCGTTACAGAGTCCGCATCTCCAGATCCACCAGCACCGCCGCCACGACCACCAACTAATGATGTTTCCAAACTAGCAGCACTCACAAAGGCCAAGCCCTGACTCCCAAGAGCACCATCACTTGCACCAGAACCTCCTGCTCCAGCAGCACCTACCACTCCAGCAAAAGCAAAGCCGGCACCGCCGCCACCTCCACCATAGCCATCGCCAAAACCACCACCGTCTCCAGCACCTCCACCTTGGCCATCACCATTAGCAGCACCAGTACTAGGTTGATTATTACAAGTACTGGCCCCACAATTTGCCCCCAAGCTTCCACCTGGACCAGCACTAGTGCTTCCACCAGCACTAACTGTAAGAGTACCATCGATAGTCGTTGTTCCTTTTACTCGAAATTGAATTGGAGAGCTTTGTCCAATAAAGGTTAGCACTACTCCTGCATCAACAGTAAGATCTTCACAATTCCAGACAGTTTTAGAAGTAAAAGTTTGATTTGATGTAAAACTACAATCACCATCACTTGCATCACCATAACTTAAATAAGCGCTCGCAAGCTGAGAGAATAAGAGAAAAAGAGCTAGTAGTTTCATTAAGAATATTTTTTCATGTGTGACTCTCTCTGTCCATAAACATAAGCTTTATAGGCCATTAACTTACTATTTAGCTCTGTTGTTTTTGTCACTTTTCATGCTATCTTTTTTCTATGAGTAAATTAGTGATTATTGCCCACCCTGATGATGAAACTTTATTTTTTTCCTCTATCCTTGATAAGAGTACCAAGGTCATTTGTGTTACCGATGCAAATGCTGATGGTAGAGGTAAAGAGCGTGAAGCTGAGTTTGCTCGTGCACTTGCAATGTATGATGTGCAAGATTATGAGATGTGGGACTTTGAAGATATATACGAAAAGAGATTGCCCATAAAGGAATTAGTTTTTAAGCTCAAACGCTTTCAAGCAGATCAAATTTATACTCATGCACCAATTGGTGAATATGGTCACCCACACCACCAAGATGTTTCAAGAGCAGTGTATGAAGTATTTGATGCAGATAAAATATTTATTCCGGCCTTTAACGCTTTTCCAAGTCAGGTAAATGAAATTAATAAAGAAGACTTTATTAAAAAAATGAAAGTACTAACTGAAATTTATGGTAAAGAAACTAGCCGCTTTTTAAACCTAATTCCTGCCACAAGTGTAGAAACATTTATGCAAATGGAACAAGATGAAGTGGTTAATGTTTATAACTATCTCACAGGTGTAACTGATACCATTAAGAGCACAACTTACATTATGCATAGTGAAGTATTAAAAAGTGCCTATAAAGATCGCGAACGTACTTTTTAGATTTACTAGCTCACCATACGCATTAACTGGCCACAAATCCAAGCACCATATGTTCCTAATACATAACCTAAAACGGCCAATAAAACCCCTACACTTGCAAGACTTGGGTGAAAGAAACTAGCAACTACTGGTGCACTGGCAGCTCCCCCCACATTTGCTTGGGACCCTACGGCAATAAAAAAGAGTGGTGCTTTAATTAATCTTCCAACTCCTAACATAAGAATGGCGTGAATAAGCATCCATACAAAACCAATGACAAAAAGACCGGGTTGTTTAAAGATCTCAAAGATATTCATATGCATACCAATACTAGCGATCAGAATATACAGCATCACATTTCCAATTTTACTTGCTCCATAATTTTCCATTTTCTTTGCTGGAGTAAATGACAAGATCACACCAATTGAAGTGGCAATAACAATTAGCCAGAAAAAACCTGAAGTTAATGAGAACTTAGCCAAGCTCGGTGCATTGGTCTTTATAAAGGGTGCAATATTATCAGAAAGAAAGTGGCTAAGACCTGTGACTGTAAACGCCAGGGCACAGATAAGCATAATTTGATGCCCACTAGGTATGACTTCATTTTTTAATTGGTAATTTTCAATCTTCGCCTTAAGCCTTTCGATGGAACTTGTATCCGCACCAATCTTAGCATCTATGCTCTTAGATCTAGCGGCTAAAATTAAAAGGATCGCCATCCAAACATTTGCAACTAGAATATCGATCACAACCATTAAAGAAAAAACTTCATTAGGCACTTGAAAGATCTCTTTCATACTGGCTTGATTAGCTCCTCCCCCAATCCATGAGCCTGCAACCGTCGTCATTCCTCGCCATAGGCCATCGCTTCCAATTTCACTTACCATGTCAGGAAAGAATGTTGTGGTAAATAATATTGCTAAAGGACCACCGATAATAATTCCAAAAGTACCTGTTAAAAACATAATGATCGCTTTAGGTCCAAGCTTTAAAATTTCAGGAAGATCAACACTCATAGTTAAGAGCACAAGTGTGGATGGTAAGAGATAGCGTGAGGCCACAAAGTATAATTTTGAGTGCTCTCCATCAATAACTCCAAATGAATTAAGAAGTCCTGGGATAAAGTAGCATAATAAAAGACTTGGAACATATTGATAAAACTTTTGAAATTTAGGATGTTTTTCAGAGTAAAAAACCAGTCCTAAAACCATAAATAAAAGTCCTAATACTACTGCGTCATTTTGAATAAGTGCCACAAATCTCTCCCGTATAAGCTATTTCAAGTATGCATTTTGTAAGATTTCTATAAGCTTATAACACATACCGTATAATTAAAATAAACCAATTAAATAAAAGGATAAAATCATGGCAAAACTACAATTATATTCACTAGCAACACCTAATGGCCAAAAAGTTTCCATCGCTTTAGAAGAAATGGGATTGGCCTATGATGCTCATACAATTAATATTCTTAATGGCGATCAATTTACAGATGAGTTTATTGCAATCAATCCTAATAGTAAGATTCCGGCATTAGTCGATCCTGACACTCCAGCTGGTGAGTTAAAGATTTTTGAGTCTGGAAATATTCTACAATACCTTGGAGAAAAATCAGGACAATTTTATCCCAGAGATTTAAAACGTCGCAATGAAGTTAATAATTGGCTCTTTTTTCAAATGGGTGGAGTTGGGCCGATGTTTGGACAATTTGGTCACTTTTTTAAATATGCTAAAGATAAGTGCAATCACGACTACCCTGTTACTCGCTATACCAATGAGGCAAAGAGATTGTTAAATGTTATTAATACCCGTCTGGAAACTTCTGAGTTTATTGCCACAAATGAGTATACCATTGCTGATATGGCAATCTATCCATGGGTCTTATGTCTTGATAAATTCTATGGTGCTAGTGATATCTTAGAGCTACCAAATTTTATCCAAATGCAGCGTTGGATGAAAGAAATCTCTAAGCGTGAGGCCACCAAGAAAGGGCTAGATATTTGTGGTTTTTAAGCTCCCTCATTCAATAAAATAGGTTTTTGCCCATTGGCAAACCCCTTGCAACTATATAGGTAGATGATAGAAATAACGATGTAATTACAAGCACTTAGAGCTTGTAATAGTGTCTATATTTTTATCACTATCTAAACTTTGTAAGGGGATCATTTGAGAGGATTATTTTTTCTATTATTTATCTTCATTAGTAATAGTCTTTGGGCCTATATAAGCCCAGATTCAACTAAGAGCTTTATAAGAGAAAAACTGCAATTACAAGATGGCCTTAAAAATAGCCAACTCACAGGCTTATTACAATTTAAAACAGAAATTCTGCAAAGAAAATTAGAAGTCACAAGTAATCTAGAAAATCACTATCGCTTAAATTTAGAATTAGATAATGAGGAAATTCAAGAAGAATTAGCTGATGAGAAAATACTAATTGTATATCAATTAATCGATACAGAAATTCAAAGCATTATTTCGGATCTACAACGGTATCAAAGAGATGAGATTGAGCTAGATGAAGAAGTCATTTATACACGCTTACAAAAAATCTTAGAGCTAAACTACTCCACAAAAACTTCAGGCATAGGCCTTTCTCAAAGTATGATCATCGAATACGTTCGTGAATACTTTGAAGACCATAAGATATCTAAGAGAAACCCCATCACTGGCGAAGCCACAAATTTATGGAATAGAGAGAAGTCTCGTCCTTATACTCATGATGAATTAAAAGTATATAAAGAAAATGGTGGAGACCTTTCTCTATTAGATCCTACACCTAATACACCATTTTGGTATCCAATACGCATCGAAAATAAAGCTCTTGAAAGACACTTTGCACGTGGACAAGATCCTATGTATAAAGATGTTAAGATTTGGTTTCCAACTAAGAGAGCTAAGTTTAAAAAGGTTAAAAAATCTCAAACAAAACCTAAGTTTCACGTTACTGCCAAAAAGAATGGCAAGAAGTTTAAATACAAATTAAAATTAGCAGAAGAAATTCAATCTGAAGTCACGGCCAGTGCCCTTAGTTCTGCCCTAGGTTATCATTACGATATTTCTGAATACGTGAAAGATTTTGAAATAGAATTACCATCTAAATTAACTGTGGATGAGCTAAAACAAGAGTTTAATAGTTATTATTCGAAATACGATTTTGATAAATTTGTTAAAGAAATTATTCAAGAAGAAGATAAAACCATTATTGTCATTAAAGAGGCCCTTTTAGAACTTATCCCAAAAGAGCTGATTCGCGTTGGTCCATGGGCCTATGGGGAAAATGATCATAAGAGCTATCGTGAGATTCGTGGTCTTTATATCTTTAATACATGGATTGCTAATAATGACATAAAAGAAGCTGATAATAATAAACTGGTTCTTCGCATGAACGACGATGGCCAATATCAAATGTATCAATTCCAGCATGACCAAGGTTTTAGTTTTGGAAACTTCTCTAAAGAAAAAATTGAAGAGTTTAAGTGGGATATTATCAAGAAAACTGGTCCTGAGTATGCTGTACTTATAAATAATAATTTTCAGGCCAATTCTGGTTTTGATCATGTAACCTACGCTGATGCGAGATGGATGATTCGTAAAATTGCCAAGCTAAGCCGTTCTCAAATTGCTGATGCAGTTAGACTTGGTGGCTGGCCTACAGAGGTTGCGATTTTACTTACAGAAAAACTTATTAATAGAAGAAATCAATTAGTCTCTGCCTTTGATTTAGAAGCTGAGCTTGGCCTACTTGAATGTAATCGCAATATTAACACTGCCAATGGTGTGGTTCAAAATGGTGAACTAACTGACTTTAGCTTTGAAGACTATATTAGAAATTATGGTGGTGAACTTCATGAGATGATGCTACCGATCTATGAGTCTGCTAAGTACTATGCTGCGCAAGGAGCCATTGCCCTCACTTCAAGCTTTGATACTTTTGTTATCGACTCACAAGAACTTGGTTATGACTCAAATTACTTAGGCCAAATTCAAGTAACTCTTAATAGAGATATTAAAGAAAATGAGCGCAAGCAAGAGATCGACGATAATTTTATTGTACAAGACAGAGTCAGAGTACGTTTCTCACTTGGGGTGGGAATGGTCTTACGTGGTAAAGTTAGTTATTATAAAGACTATCGTTTAATCTACACTAAGAAAACTAGAGAAGAAGCGACCTTTAATAATAATTTTATTTTTAATGCTCTACTACCTTTTCATAAAAGGCAAAATAAATTACCGGAAGACTATGTCCTCATAGTAGAAGATGGCTTTGAAGGTGAAGGTGAACTCTTCTTTTCTGATACCCGCATACCAATAAGTGCTAGTTTTTCTAAAGGGATCGGACTTATGTCACGTACTCTTTATCATAGAAATGCAAATGACTATACAGTTTTTAGAGATCGTTCTCACTTTAGTTCATGGCATGCAGCACTTTATGCAAATCTCTATTTATTAAGAATCCCTGTGTTCCAAGCAGATGGCTATAATGGAAATTTAACTCGACAGATTTTCAAATTAAGTTTTGATGAGAAAGCTGAAAAAGATCAAAGAAAGTTAAAAGCTTTTGAACACCTATTGATGACTGGTGATATACTACCTCTTTCCCAGGTTGCCAAAACTGCCACCCTAAGAAGTGACTATGTTAGTCGTCGTGGTTTTATTGATCTCTTTGGTCTTTTTAGAATGGATAATCGCTCACGTGAAGACAAAATCATCTATGATGACCACGATAGTTTTACTTCAAATCGCTATTATCAATATAATGCGGAACAAATACGAGAGTGGAAGTGGTTTGATAATGGTGAAATTAAAAATCGTCGTTTTCACCTCTTAGGTGATATGGATGAGAATGAAGAATTAGATGATATCGATCTCCGTATTAGCTTCACCATTGAAGATCGCAATACTAAGATGGAAGAATTAAGTCAGCATTATATTCCATTGGCCAATCGCTTAGCGCTTAATAAAAAGTTCTTAGACTTTACCCCTGAGCTACACTCAACAAATGATACTTGGGGTAATATGCATATTGATGTAAATCTGGGCTACCCTAAAAAAGCATTAGATAGAATGCTTGCCATTACCAATGAGGAGTTCTACCAGGTCATGGCAAATTCATCTAATCGAGATGTGGATTTTTGGAGTGGGAAAACCAGAGAGGAAGTAGATTATACTAGTAATCGCATGCGTTGGCGCCTAAGAGAGTTTTTAAAAGACCTTGAAAGTGCACGTAAAAAAGAAAAAGATACTGATCGCTATAAGAAACTTACTAAGAGTTTAAAAGAACTTATTTGGAAAGAATCTGATGCTTATAATACTTCTCTTTTAGAAAGAGTTAATTATATCATTGGCAGCGATAATTACTTTATTGAAGCACGCATGAGTATGGCCGACTATACAGAAATGCGTCTTCCCGCAGATGCTCCCCTATACAATGTGAGAAATAAGGTACTCTATCGCGATCACTTAAGCTTTGATTTTGAGTATTATCGCATGCGTGATGTTTGGTATATGTTTCAGGAATAGTTGGGTCTAATTAAAACCCAACTGCTTGTCCATAACCACGCATTTCACAGAAATCCAAAAGCTCTAAACTACTGAATTTAAACAAGTTCACCACATTGTAAAACGTGTTATAACATGTTATACTAACATTATCTTTTAGTCAGGGAGACTATCTATGGGTGCTATAAAGCTTAGCAAGATTGGAAATTCACAAGGATTTACATTACCTAAAGAGTTACTTGAAAGAGGTAACTTCAAGCTTGGTGATGAATTAGAAATACATCTTTATAATGGACGCCTTATCATTTTTAAAAAACCTCAACATCATACTGAAATGAGCTTTGAAGATAATAATAACTTAGATAAGGAAGACAGAGAATGGATTGACTCTGATTTAGGAGAATGGGAATAGAATGCTAAGAGGTGAAGTTTGGGACGTTGCTTTGAGTCCTACAAAAGGAAGTGAACAAAAAGGTACAAGGCCTGCGGTAATCATATCTCCTAATACATTGAACACAAGCTTAGATATCAAAGTTGTCATTCCTCTTACAACTAAATTAAAAAACTGGCCTTCAAGAGTTAATACAGATTTCAAAACTATTAAAGGTCAAGCAATGTGTGAACAAATTAGAACAGTATCAAATAAAAGACTTGTTAATAAACAAGGCAATCTATCTGACAGTGAAATTGTTGAAATTATGAGTACTATTTCTGCTCTTTATGGAACGGCCTAAGTTATACTGAGCTAGGATTGTAATATCTGGTTTGAAATCATAATTATTTATTAAAAAAATAATAAAACAACTCCCCCCAATAATCATTAATAGAATCTTTTAGACATACTAAATTAAGTTACCTTAAGAGAAGATACGTCCCTGTATATTCATTTTAGCATAAATGTTACTCTTGTTAAAAGGGTCAAAAATGTTAAAATTAATTTTCTTCACAGGATTATGCTTAATCTTATTTACTAGTTGTTCTTCTACAACAAAGTATGGACTTGTAGCTGGAGCTCAAAAAGCTAATTACAAGGAAACTGCTGATGTATCAAGTGTCATAACGGGAAATGGGACTCTCCTTCCAGACTATACAAATGAGGGTAATGGTTTTTTCATTGGGATATCCGAAGAGCTTCCATGGATACTAACTAAAATAGTCTACTTTCAAAATAAATATGAAGACAAAGATTATTCATATGATGGAACCACTTACGCAACAGCTTTAAGTGAGTCAGGAATCAGAGGCTCTCTTGCTTTAAAATTTGGTTTTTTCCAACCATTTATATCATTCGCAAGTTATAACTCAGAATATGAAGTCAATGGTTCAAGTGATGAAACTGACTATACTGCCCTTGGGTATGGAGTTGATTTAGAGTTTAATGTTGGAAAAGATAAATATATTTACTTAGGTATTGAACTCAATACTTATGAAGATACTGTTGTCGATGGATTAGTTTTTGCAGAACAAACCCTAGAGCACCAAACGATATACTTGGGTTATAGACAAAATTTTTGGACTGTTGGTGGTAAAGGCAGTAAATGATGATATTCCATATTAAAGCTATAACCCTTATTTTCTTTCTGGCAATAAAACTTTATGCAAACGAAAGAAATAATAAAGTACTTATACGCAAAAGTATTGAACATCTAGATAATAAAAGAATTCATAGAGGGTATTTAAAATTTCAAATAAAGGATGAGGAATTTAAAAGTCTTAAAGAAAAACAAAGGACACTTTTCTATAAAAGTTTAATTTCACCTAGTGAAAACATAAAAGATTTAGAAATAGGAGAAATAAAAAAGTCTAAAGATGGCATGTATAAAGTTAACTTTAGTTATCAATCCAAAATGCCAATGATAGTACTAAGTAAGAATTTGTATGCATTTGACTTAACCTACCCTCAAATAAATATTTTAAAGTACTCTCTCCAACCAAGAGAAAAGAGAATTAAAACATATTTTAATATTGATTTTGAAAAGAATATTTATATAAAAGAAAGTAATTTTAGTAAATATGCTCTTCAAAAGTGCAATTATAAGAATTCATTCATTGATATCTCGTATGATATTTCTCGTAAAAAAAATGGAGTTTTAGTCACACATAAATATTCATTAAATAAAATTGATATGGAAGTTTCAGATGAGATAATCAAAGAAATTGAAAATCTAAAATCTTACTTGAATTCATGTTCAAGTTTTTATTTAACATACAGTCCAGGAGATCAGACAAATCTTGAAAATTATTTATTTAAAAATGATTTGATAAATGATTTGAATTTAATTTACTTATTTCAAAATAGTCCTCAAAGATATAGAGAGTTAATTTTAAAGAACATAGACTCAAAATACGATGGTTCTAGTTTATTATATTTCAAAGCATGGAATGCAATGATTAAAAAAGATCATAAATCAGCAGTAAGTTTAATTGATCAATCAGTTCAGTCTAAACCAGTTTATTATAGAGCCGAGGGCTATAGGCTCATCTGTTATCATGAATTAGAGAAAGATAAAGTTCATATGCCACAATTAATCGATTTAAAAAGCTCTAAAAATACAAGTCAATTTTTTAAAGATTACTATACAGCAAGGTATTGGCATAGAAAGAAAGATTATAAAAAATCCCGTAAACTTTTCAACAGTGCTCTAAAAAATAAAGACACTGAGAATAGAATTGGAAATACTGAGTTTAATATAATATATAATTCTCTTTCATATATAAATGTAATAGAAAAGAAACATGAAGAAAATATTATTCTTAACAAAAAATCATTATCAAGTTTAAGTTCTCGAAAAGCAAACGCACATGCCTTTATACTAAACTCATTAATTCAATTAAAACGAATTGATGAGGCTATTAAATATATGAAAGAAAAGGAATTTCCAGTAACTAATGATTACTTAAGTTCAAAGTTTTCTGAAGTATATCAAGCAAAAGCTCATGCTGAACTAAAAAAAGAGAATGAAGATGATGCAATAAAATACTTTAATAAGTCTTTAGAATATTATTCATACTCAGATCCATACTATGTTTTGGGTCAAATTTTTGAAAATAGAAAAAATTATAAAAAAGCTTTTGATTCTTTTCTTGAAGCGATTAAAATATCGCCCAATTTAAATGGATACTATAGAAGAATTTCTACAATAATGCTTTTTAAATTAAATAACGACCCCATATACACTAGTCTATTTTTTTCAGAAATTAGAAAACTAAACCCTAGTCATGTTAATAATGGTCTTGTATATCTATGTGAATTTTTTGTAAATAATAAGACCGATGCAAGTAATAAATTTTGTAAGATGGCAGCTAATAGCTACCCTTTAAATCCTGCTTTGAAAGACAAAATCAATAAAATATAAAGCTAATCTTTTTTCTTAGGAGGAACATAATTATTTTTTTTAAAAAATCTTTTGGCATAAACATAAAGACAAAAGAAAAGAATAAATCCAAAGAATTCGCGATTAAATAGATTTGTAAAATTAGTATCTCCAAAAGCAATTCTGATAAAGAGAAAAAAAGAAATGATAAGAAGATTTAGTTTAATTAATAGGACAATATGATTTTTCATCAATACTACACTATTCTGGAAAAAATAAGCCTGATTACCTTTATACCATGAATACGCTAAAGCTATAGCGTAGATAATTGTTTCAAGATTGCCTTTTGTATAATGAATAATATTAAAGTTCTGATTGTAAAAACTAAACTGAAAAATGCTATAAAATAAAATTATACTTAAGTATAAGAAGCCTGCACTATAAAGGAAATGTCTTAGTTTTAACATCTGTTCTCATTAGTTCTTATTTTTTAATAGATCGGACTAATTAAAACCCAACTGCTTGTCCATAACCACGCATATCACTTACACCATGAAGCTTACCATTTTCATTAGCAATGGCCTGAATAGAGCACCCAAAGCCTTTTTCATTGATTTTATATCCCATGGCCTGCAGCTCTTTTTTTGTATTGGTATAAAAATATGGAGGATCCACGCGGATCTCATCAGGATACCATTGATGGTGATAACGAGTGGCCGCCACTGCTTCCCATAATGGAAGTTCATGCTCAATATAATTTAAAATCGTCTGTGCTACACAAGTAAGAATTCTTGTTCCACTTGGAGTTCCAAGGGCCAAAACCGGCTTTCCATCTTTAATCACAATACTTGGTGACATTGAACTTAATGGTCTTTTTCTAGCTTCTACTAAATTATTTTCTCCCCCCAGAGCACCAAAGAGATTTACCCCCGAAGCACTAGCAGCAAAGTCATCCATTTCATTATTCATAACAATTCCTGTCCCCTCTGCAACCAGAGCGGAACCAAACCAACCGTTAATGGTCTGAGTAGAAACAACGATATTTCCTTCTTTATCCATTAAAGAAAAGTGAGTGGTATGTTCTGGCTCCTTGCCTAATGGACTAGGTGTTTTTAATTCTTCAAAACTTAGTGCTTTATTCTTTTTAATAAGTTTTCTAAGTCTAGCGGCATAGTCTTTTGAAGTCAGAGTTTTCAAAGGAACATCTACAAAATCACTATCTCCCATATATCTTTGACGATCACGAAAAGCTAATTGCATTGCTGCACTTGTTAAGTGAATTGTTTTTGGGTTTTGAACTCCCATACTTTTCAGGTCATAGTCTTCTAAGATATTTAAGATTTGAACAATATGCGTCCCACCTGAACTTGGTGGTGGCATTGAAATTATCTCATATCCTTTATAGCTTCCTTTTATTGCATCACGTTTTTTTACTTCATAGCCTGCTAGGTCTTGCATGCTCATATCAGCTTTTTGCTCTTGAATAGAAGCGACGATTTTCTTGGCGATATCACCTGTATAAAAATCTTCTCCATAAGTTTGAGCAATCGTTTCTAAAGTCTTGGCAAGATCTTCTTGTACTAGCACGTGACCAATTGGCCAAGGCTCCCCTGCTTTATTTAAAAAGATTTCTTTTGAATCAGTGAATTTTAAAAGTCGATCTCTTTCTGCACTCATAGCATTATGAAGGGCAGGATAAACTTTAAATCCATTACGTGCTAGTTTGATTGCTGGTTGAACCGTTTTATCCCAATCCATTTTTCCCAGATCTTTGTGAATTTTAGCAAGACCTCTAACGAGTCCAGGCGTCCCCGCTGCAAAACCACCTGTTAGAGATTTATCTTTAATTTGTTTTCCTTCTGCATCCACAAAGTACTTCTTATGGGATTTTAATGGGGCCATCTCTCTAAAGTCATAGACATGGGACTTTTTAGTTTTCGCATCATAATAAATAAGAAAACCACCGCCACCAATTCCTGTTGAATGAGGTCTTTCAACTGAGATAGCAAAGGATACGGCCACAGCAGCATCAATGATATTTCCTCCGGCCTTAATAATTTCTAAACCAGCTGCACTGGTTCCCTCTCCTTGAGTGGTGATCATAAAATTATCACTTATGAGTTCATGCTTCTTTTTATTCTCTGCATCGACTTTTACTTGGCGATAAGAAGAATCACATGCGATAGCAATAAAGATTAGAGTAATAGTAAGGACTAAGTGTGACATTTTAATAAAATTTTTCATGACCCTATTTTGAAGAAAAAGTCTTAAGCTGTCACGAAAAGATAACTTGAGTATAGCGGACGAGTATTAATCCCAACGATTAAAAAGTATATTAACTGTATCCACGTAATCTTTTAGGATTAAAAAGTATCCAAACTTCATATCAAGACGACAAAGAGTAGTATTTAAGGCCTCAGTACATTGAACTTCTGTTAATTCAACTTTTTCACTACAACCGAGATCATTTAATGTTTTTGTTACTGCATTATAGGCCATTTGTGGATCAAGTGTTTCAGCTGAGTTGGAATAAACGTCACTAGAATGTTGGCTATAATGGGCCGAGTCCCCATAACCTTCAGTGAGGCGTTCATAACAAGAGATATTAGCGAAAGCGACTTGAGATACGAATAATGTTAAAACCAATAATTTTTGCATACGAGCTTATAAAATATTTTTCACACTCTGCCATCTTAAATGTAAAATATTCACATTACTTATGGTTTCAGCTATTTAAATGACTGTGGCCTCTGCCTGAATAAAGGAATAGAAGAAAACCGCATTAGGATCATTGGCGACAGATCTAAGCTCTTTATAGCAATTATCGGCTAATTCTTGCGAGATCACTCCCTCTTTTATTAATTGATCTTTGCCACTCATTAAAAGCTCAGTCCAAAACTCAATGGTTTCCTTGCGTTTATCAGGGTGACGATTATCAAAATGCCAAGTCTTCACCTGAGTTTTGACATTAGTAAATCCCATGGAAAGTAGGAGATTTCCAAGCTTTGCCCCCACAAAAGGATCACCAGCATTTTCATATTGATAATCATTAAACTTCATCCAATACTCCCACACATTTGGAGAATAAGGATCAAGAAAGAATGAAGAATTTAAAACTTCTGTAACATAGATGCGACCACCAGGTCTTAGAACTCTTCTGGCCTCACTAAGAACCTTGGCCGGTTCAGGAATATGTTCTAAAACCCAGCACAAGAAAGCCCCATCAAAAGAATTACTTTGAAAATCTAGTTTTTGAGCATCACCTTTTTCAACCGTGTACCTTCCTTGTGCATAAGAATGGGATTTTAAATTATCCTTACAGGCAGCAATTTGATTTTCATTAGCATCAATACAATTAATGTGCATATTTGGAAAACGTCTTAAAAGTATTTCTGTTTGAGCACCTACTCCACAACCAATTTCAATTAGCTTTCCAATATCACTTAGATTAAGTCCTTCATAAATTTTATATTCAGAAAACGCAGCTTGTTGTCTTAAGCGATCTTGTTCTTTTTTTGAAAAGCCATGTAGATATGGAAACTCTGTTTTATCTGGTTCATTTTTATTGGCCATAAATTCTCCTCAGTTTATTTTACTAAAAATTAATAAGGATTAAAGAGGTAATACTAATTACCAGCTAGCCGAGCATTGAACTCGGGTAATGAATTTATTTTGCATGGCTTAACTTTCTACCTTACAATATTAATATGAATAAAATCTTCTTGTTAATGAGTATGCTTATGATCTTTGGTGTGCATAACGCTAATGCAAGACCCAAAAAAGCATTAACGCTTATTCAAAAACAAAAAAAATTAAAAGATATACAAAAGAAAGTAGAAAAGATGTCTAGAAAGGGTTGGACTTTCTACGCCTATCAATCCAAGCAGATCTATGTACTGACTGGAAAGTATCGCTATACCAAAGTATCTTTTGATGAGTTTTATATGCCTCGTCTATTTCAAAGATATTCTAAAGAATATAGGCCAAGCCAAGTTGGTAAAGATGTGGTCTATTTTTATCAAAAAGGTTTTACTATTGTCCTTAGACGCAATGGTCGTTTTTTTCGCATGAAAGATGGTAAAATTAATGAGTTTGATCCTTTAGAAGAATCAATTTTTGATATTAATAAAGAAAAAGCACAAACATTTAAGAGAGCTCAGTGTGCACTATGTTCATTTAAACTTTCTTTTAACACAGTGAGTGTCGGTGGGAATCTACAGTATAATGCTGAGTTTGCTTGGCTACCCTATTTCTCTCTAACTGATTATACGGGAATTCGCCTTTCAGTTGGACTTTCTCCATATACCGTTGAAAATGATGACCTTGAAGAAGTGGTTGATCCAGGCTTTAAAGGACAAATTCTCTTTCGCCAATACCTTTACAACCTTTTCTTTGAAATTGGTGGAGGGGTTCATTACTTTATGCAATCAGGTGACACCTCACCTATGGTGACAACTGGTTTAGGATATACTTTTATTGAACCTCATTGGATTTTTAGTGAGAAGATTCATATGAGTAATATCTTCTTTCATATTTCTACTATTGATTGGGATGAGACAATTAATGAGGCGAAGTTTGGTGTTGGATTAACTTTTTAAAAATTATTCTAAACTTAAGGTAGAGAGTTTCTTCTGATCTTGATCTTTTAAGATAAGAGCTCCCCCCTCAACTTCTAAACTCTTTGCTTCAAGAGAAATATCCACAGACTGCACTAAATCTAAAAACTGCTTATCTTCTCTCGCCTTCACACTGGCCAGGCGGCTATAAACTAATAATTTATTAGTTGTATTATTTAAAATATAAAGTGAATCACCTATAACGGCGACATCATTCGCTCCCACTAATTCATCTTTTTCAAGAATTCTTATAGGAGCCACATTACCTGGCACTTCACTTAAAAATACTAATAGCCTTGAGCTCTTTGTATCAATAACATAAAGCTCTTTATGGGCATGATCATAAAAAACAGCACCAACATCTTCTAATAAAGTATTTGAACCCGCAGTTAAATAACGAGCATCTGCTTTTTTATCATAGGTTAAAAGTGCATTTTGAAAGCCTGTATACTCACGATCAATGGTCTCATCTGAATAAGAGTCCTTAGCATTTGAAGCCGAATTACTACTTATAAGTTCTTTACATTGAGAACTTACTTGATCAAAACCACTACCATCACCTAGTTTAGAAAATGCAAATTTACAATCAGCTAGATTTTGAGCATATAAATTAAATGAGAGTAATAATAAAAT
The DNA here is from genome assembly GCA_913053615.1 of uncultured Bacteriovoracaceae bacterium. Taxonomy (GTDB): domain Bacteria; phylum Bdellovibrionota; class Bacteriovoracia; order Bacteriovoracales; family Bacteriovoracaceae; genus UBA845. The sequence continues at coordinate 19,800 of CAJXHA010000001.1, forward strand.
TATAGCTTTCATTATTTCGTTCCTTGTATGGTTCGTTGGGTGGTTCCCCCATCACTGGCCGTGGCCTCTAAAGTCGCACTATAACTACCAGTGCTTAAAAATTGTGCCATAAATGTTACATCTACCGTACAGGTTGCCCCTGAAGATAGTGATGTCCCAGAACAATTATCACTTGTCACTGAAAATTCCGTCGAACCAGTTGAGACAGCTATATCTGCTGTGGTTGCAGTAGGCCCAGTATTTTCAAGTGTAAATGTAGCACTCACGTTAGTACTTTGAGTTCCATAATCATAAGTCGCTGTACTTTGCCATGTTAGGTTTGCCCCATTTGCATATGTAAATGAGCTACCAAGAGTAGCAGTTTGAAAGTATTGCACAACATTCACATCATAAGTTCCCGCTGAACTTGCACCAAGAGTACAAGAAAATTGAGTAGGACTTATATGTGAAATTCCAGTACAGGCAACACCACCAATATTCATACTGTATTGGCCAGAATCAAAATTAGTCCCTGTAACTGTCACAACTGTTCCACCTGCAGTTGAACCTGTTGCTGGTGAAATATTTGTAACTGTTGGCGAGTCTGTAAATAAGAAGCCATTTGTAAGGGTATCTGTACTTAAATCAGGATTTGTTACCACAACATCCTCAAAGGCCTCAACCCCATTATTAGCAGTGTCACAAACGATAGTGGTTGGAACACCTGAATAATCATAATTTGTACAAGCTCCACCAATTGCAACCGTAGCACCACTTACAAAGTTTGAACCTGTGATAGTCACAGTTGTCCCACCAGCTGTATCCCCACCTTGAGGACTAATGCTAGTAATGCTTGGACTTGCACCAACATAGGTATAACCATTGGTAGCAGTAACTGTTAGACCACTTTGATTCGTAATAATAACATCGACAGCACCTGGTGCACCACCAGCAGGTGTTAAACAACTTATAGAAGTAGAGTTAGTTCTGACTAAAGAAGTACATGGGTTACCATCAATTGTTACACTCACCCCAGTTGCAAAATTACTACCAGAGATCGTTATGGCCTCACCACCAACAACACTACCTTGATCATCAGAACCATCAGTAAGTGAAGTAAATGTTGGTGTATCTTCATATTCAAAACCATTACTTAATGTACCTGTTATTCCATTACCATTTGTAACAACCACATCCCCTATAGTATCAGCACCAACTGAACCAGTAGTACAAGTAACACTAGTAGAGTTTTGAGCTGTGATTGAACAAGCAGTACCCGCTAGAGTAACTGAGCTTACGGCAGCAAAATCACTACCACTAATAACCACTGATTTCCCACCTGCAATAGCATCATGGTCATCACTAATTGATGTCACTGTTGGTGGCGGTGATACGATTACATTATTAGTATCATCATCTACTTGGCCATCAGGGTTTGTCACAACTAAGTCATATGTTCCAGCTGAAGCACTCGCTGTGACACAAGTTAAAGAAGTTGCACTATTAAATGTGGTAGTCGCACAATTCACTCCAACTTCTACGGTTGCACCACTAACAAAATTACTACCTGTGATATTGATAGTATCTCCACCACCAGTTTGCACCACACTTACATCAATTGAAGTAACATGTGGACGAGCAATATATTGTAAGAAGGCAGAGCTATCTGAGCCTTGTTGTGTATCTGGACTAATAACAATAACTTCTACCATACGAGTCGTATCAGTAGTAGCACTTGGAGCCGTGGTACAAGTTAGACTCGTATCGCTGGCAACACTAACACTAGTACATGCTTCACCATCAACAGTGACTGTTGGATCAGTACCGTAATTTTGAAAACCAGTACCTGTAATGGTTAAAGTTGTGGCCAAACTTTCTGGAGCAGTGCTTGGAGTAACATTTGTTACTGTCGGAGCATCAATGATTTTATAAATACCAGTAAGTGTATCAGTTCTTCCATCTCCATTGGTAACTGTAATATCATAATCACCTGGAGTCTGTGGTCCTGCAGCTACTGTACAAGTGACACTACTTCCATCACCGGCAACTGCTGTTACAGTACAACCTATTCCACCAATATCAACAGTGACAACACCACCACCTAAAGTTGAATCTCTTAAACCAGAACCAGAAATAGTAATACTATTGGCTCCCGCTGCAGGTCCACCAATTGGTGAAACACTTGTAATGTCTACAGCTGGATGATAAGTGAAACTTGCATAAGCATTTGAAACTTGTCCATCCGGATTCGTTACTGTAACTGTACTAGTACTACTTCCAGCACTTGATGTACATGTTAATGAAGTTGTCGTTGGTACAGAAATCACAGTACAAGGACTTCCTGCTAGATCAACGGTATGACTAGTATCACCAGAGATAAAGTTAGTTCCGGTAATCGTAATTGTTTGTGAACCATCACTACGTCCACCATCTGCATCAGTTGGTGAATCAACTGCAGTCACCGTTGGAGCTGGTAGATAGTCGATAGTTGTACTACCTGTTTGACCACTTTCATTTGTAACTAATAAGGTAACCCCTGTACCAGTTCCGGCAGGAGTAGTACAAGTAATAGAAGTTGGACTTGAGTTGCTTGTAATAGTACATGGATTACTATCGATGGTAACAGTTGCATTATCATATAAATCGGTACCAGTTATAACAAGAGTCTGTGAGCCGACTTCATAAATTGTGGTTGGGTTTGTGCTTGAAATCGCAGGATCTGCCACATAAGCAAATGCTCCACTATCAGTTACGGTTTGAGCATCATCATTAGTGACCACCACATCATAAGTACCTATTCCTGCACCACCATCGGCCGGAACCACACAATCAATATCTGTAGTTGAATTCACTGTTGAACTTGTACAGGCCACTCCATTAATACTAACAGTGGCACTAGCTTGAAAACCAGTCCCTTGTACATTGATAGTATTTCCACCGGCAACTGGGCCATATGCATAATCATAACCTGTAATAGTTGGAGCGGCGACATATCTTAATTGGGCCGTATCACTTTGCCCATCAGCATTTGTATAGGTCACAGTAATAGGATCTCCTGTTCCTGCTGGAGTGGTACAGGTATAACTTGTTGGTTCTGTATCACTTACATAAGTACATGGATCAGTTCCTATTGTAACAGTTGCATCAGATCGAAGATCTGTACCGGTGATAATAATATTTTCCCCACCTGCCTCTGCTATATTTTCATTACTATAAAGAGCTATTGGATTTGGAACTGTAATGCTACTAATTGATGGAGCTCCAATATAATCAAATGATCCAACACTACCTGTTGTTTGAAGATCGCCAGAATTTACAATTTCAATATTTAATCCAGTTGCCAAGGCATGGGCAGGAGTAACACAGGTTAAGGTATTTGCATCTACAAATGTCGTTGAACTACAGGCCGTACCATCAATTCGTACTTCCATATTTGCACCGGTGAAATTAGCTCCGGAAATAGTAACCGTGCTTCCACCTAAAGGATCACTATAATCAGGTGAGACACTAGCAAAAGTAGGCGCAGGTCTAAAAATAAAGGCACTTGATGAGGTACTGGTTTGTCCATCTTGATTTGTCAGCACCACATCTTGTAATGAATAACTACCAGCAGGAATATAACAATCAAAGGTATTATTATCTACAAACTGTGAGTCAGTAACACCCACACCTTCCGCAGCACAAGTCGCATCACCAACAGTGACACTCATTCCGGTTTGAAAGTCAGTTCCAATTAAGCGAATCTTATATCCACCATTATCATTTCCACCATCAATAATTGTGGTTCCTGTTTCTTCATATATATTTGTCAGAGTTGGAGGTCCGATAAAGTCAAAGAAAGCTGCACTATCACCAAACTGTCCACTCACTGTATTAGTTACTCGAACAACATAATCTTCTCCTGAGCTATGAGCAGGTGTATCACAAGTAATTGTCGTGGCATTTACACGATTTACATTAGTACAAGTATCTCCATCAATAGTTACACTCACACCTGAACTATGAAAATTAGCACCAGTAATAGTAATACTCGTTCCACCAGCAATATCAGAAGAAGTCGGTGTTGTTGCTGGAGATGTAACAGTTAAGTCGGGATCGAGTACAAATTCATATGAGCTTGCTAATTGATCTGTTTGTCCATCTTCATTTGTAACATCAACATTGAGTAAAGCTGACGCTGAACCATAATTAGGAGTAGTACACCTTACTTCATTTTCAGAAACATAAGTTGTAACTGAACAAGTTTGTCCATCTATATCAATACTTACATTTGGCATTAGATAACTACCATAAACAGAAATTTCTTGTCCCCCACCTGTCGGTCCAATAAATGGATAGATTGATGAGATAACAGGAGCTGGTCTATAGGTATAAGCACTGGCCAATGTAAAAGCTTGGCCATCTGGATTAGTCACGCGAACATTTGATAATGTTGCCGCACCAACAGCTGGAGCAACACAGTCTACTCTTGTAGCAGTTAAGTTGCTTAAGCTACCACAAGTTTGGAATGTTCCATTTTCATCAGATAACTCAACAGTTAAGCCCGTTTGAAAATTAGTTCCTTGAACTTGAATCGTATTTCCACCGGCCACTGGGCCATAATCAATAAATGGCAGTACAGGAGTGGTAACAATTGTTACAGTAGGTGCTGGATTATAAATATAGGCCCCAACTCCTACTCCTGCTTGATTATCGTCTGTATTAGTAACGGTAACATTATAAGTACCAGCGGTATTGGCCGGAACATCACAATCAAAACTAGTGCTTGTTACATTTGTTATATTAGTACAGTTTGCGGCTCCAAATAAAACAGTGAAATTTCCAGCAGAATCAAAACCTGTACCTGTTACACTAACTGTTCCCCCACCACTTTCTGGTCCATTTCCAGGAGTGACACTGGTAATTGTAGGAGCCGGTCTATAAGTAAAGGCATTAGTTAAAGTTGCTTGTTGACCATCAAAGTTTGTAACAACCACATCGCCTGTTTGAGCAGTTTGAACATCTGTTACACAAGTTATCGTATTTCTATCCACAACAGTTGCAGTTGCACAACTAACACCTGCCATAGTGACATCAAATGAACCGCCACTATCAAACCAATCACCAGTGATAGTAATGGTATCACCACCGTTTATTGAGCCATAAGCTTGATCAATACTTGTAAGTGTTACTGCTGGAACATACTCGATAGTATCTGAATCAGTACCTCCATCTGCATTACTTACAACCACTGTCACATCACTACCAAAGGCACCATAACGACTAGTACCAGTTCCACTAGTACTCCAATATGGAATAGTGGTACATGTAATAACTGTTCCTGTATTCGTAGCGACGGGACAATCAAAGCCACCAATTTCAACGGTTCCACTGGTGGTAGAGCCATCAAAGTTTGTTCCATTAATTGTAAGTGTTTGTCCTCCAGCTTCCTCTAAGGTTGTTGGAGAAAAACTTGTAATCGTCGGAGGATCAACATAATCATAGCCACTCACAAGAGTACCTGTTTGCGAGTCAACATTAGTCACTGTAATAGTATATGAACCTGCAGTATTAGCACCTGTGGTACACGTTGCGGTAGTAGAGCTCACGGTAACCACACTAGTACAAGCACTTCCACCAATATCAATTGAAGAAATTTGATAAAAACCAGTTCCTGTTAGGGTGATGGATTCGCTACCGGCCACACTCCCTACTGCTGGAGTAACAGAGCTAATTGTAGGTGCCGCTAAATAGCGATAACCATTACTAAAGGTAAAGCTTTCACCTTTAGAATTATTTATTGTAATGTTTTTTGAACCAGCACTTGCACTACTTAAAGTACAAGTAAGAATGGAGCTACTAAGGGTTGCGATAGTACACGTTCCATCACCAAGACTAACACTTGTGACTAAGTCTAGATTTGATCCATTAAGAGTAAGGGTTCCCCCTCCACTAGTTGATCCATATGCGGGACTTACAGAAGTAATGGTTGATGTGGATGCGATTTTTTCTTGGCGAAGTCTTTCTTCTAAATTTTCAACAGCCTCACCACAAGCACTGAGGACAATAAAAGTGAATAGCATTAAAAAATGCTGTAAAAGCTTTCTAAAAACGTGAACAATTTCAAGTTGTTTTAGCATTACTAGTATTTTACCATTCCCTTTTACTCAACAAAGACTTTGAGTCTTTTTAATAAGTTAGAGCATTAGGCATTACTCATATTTAGGGACTTTGCCACTAAAAATGGTCAGACTATACTCCTATCTAATTTTCGGAGATTTAGGGGTAAAACTTTAAATGTATATTATTGATTTAACTTATCAGATAAGCCCTAAATTTAGGGGCTTATACTTGGGCGGCGTAATTTAATTAAAAGGTCTTGAATAATACTTATATCTTTTTGCAAATCATCTAAGGTACTTATTTTTAATTCGATGATATTTTCATAAAATAAAATCGCTTCTTTGGCCTTTTGCAAGTTCTCCTGGGCAGCTTGAATTTTTAACTCCATTGCTTGAACTTTTTCTGTATCACCTCGATTTGCATAGATTCTTTTATTTCTCTCATAGATTGGAATATTACCGGCATAAACATCTTGGTTATATAAATAAACATCTAAATTATTTTCATATAAAGCAAACCACTCCGTAAGAGTATTATAATCACTCACTGTTTCATTATAAGAATTTACGACCTTAGAGCGGTAATTTGCTTTAAAATTATCCTTATAGCCAAGCTCATCCAGAATAAATGTTTCTAGCCCCATTGGATCCAAGAGAATTCCATCTGCATCAAAATAGCGCATAAAACTTTGAGGTGTTTGATAACCTACCTCACTAGCTAGATTATGATAAAGCATCGCACCTGCTTGATAAGCATCAAACTCTCCACCTGAGCGATAAAGGTTTTTAATAATATAATCTTGTTCATTTTCAAAAGCAGTTATATCAATGGCCTTTTCTTCATCACCTAAAAAGTGTTCTACTTCATGTGCAAAGGTCGCAAGATTATTGGCGAGCATTTTTCCGGGTCTAATACAAATTACTGGCCACTCCATAACTACCAGTGCAGCATATACACCTGTGTTAAGGACTTCATACTTATAGGCAGCATTAATAACATCTAAGAGATCTGCTCTTTGCCAATAAGCACGTAAGTCATAAATATCAGCATCTGGCTCAAGACTAGATTTTTGAATACTTGTCTCACCTCTTTGATAAGTACCAAGGGTATCACCTTCTAACTTACACACATGAATAATACTTGAAAGAAAGGAAAGTTGATCACGATTAAGTTTTTCTAATAATTTTTGAATAATATCTTCTCGACCGATATCAATCAGTGCATCTTCTAGCTCAACTAATTTCTCATAACTCATTGGACCTAGCTGAGATTCATCTAGAAAGGTTTGCTTTAAGTCTTCAATAGTAAGTGCACTAAAGACTTGTAAGCTAAAAAAGAGCATTAGAAAAAATACTTTCATAGAATTTTATTTTATATTGATGAGGTATTTTATGCTCGTTTAGATGTATAAATTACAAGGGTGTTATAATTTTAGACATAAGATAAGCGTGATTAAATATATGAAATTATTTAAGAATATTTACTTACAACATGGACTTGGCATACTAGGTCTCGCCCTTATCTTTTATCTAGCAGTGCTTATTCCAAATACAGATCTTGCAAGATTCACTTGGTGGGATAAGCTTAATCACTTCATAGCTTTTTTTGTTGCAACTAATTATTACCTATTAATTACCAAGCATAAAAAGCAAATTGCAATCTCTTTATTTTTTTATGGAATACTACTTGAAGGTGCTCAGGCCATGACCGCCACCAGAGAGGCAAGTTACTTAGATATTCTTGCCAATCTATGTGGAATCATTGCTGCATATCTTTTAAATAAAAATCTGCTTAGACTTAATCGTGAAGAGAACTAAAACAACCTACTTCATAAGTTTGTGAATAATTATCATCTAGCTTGGTCATTTTAAAATCTACAACAAAGTACCCTAGAGCACGATCAATATATTCAGACTTGATAATGATTTCTTCTTTAACTAACCCATCACGTGTTTCGTAATGATAAAAATCATCTCCACTACTAACTAAGAAGAGATCCTTTAGTACTCTTAGTTCATTGGGATCATGCACGCCAGTTGTTAAAAATAAAGTACTAGCATCACCATCTAAATTAATCACCATACGGTCATATGAATTTGAGTGAGCACACTGAATGTACTGTCTAGCAAAAGAAATATTTGTTATTAAAATTAAAAGTGTGATTAGTTTCATTTTTTTCTCTCTTTTTTATTTTCTTTCAATACAGAATTTTTCAAAAGTTTTTAATGGTGCATCTGTTTGCCCATCATATGAATGTCCACCAAGAATACCTAAGCAATCTTCAAAACCAACAACTTGTGAAAAGCCTTTGTATTCATTTAAAAAGCGACCTGTATGAGTCCACTTCATTTCATTAAAATTAAATTGATAAATATGGGGAACGTACTCATAGTCCCATTGACCAGTTTTAAACATCCCACCAAACATTAGTCCATAATCACTTAAGCGCCCTGCCGCAGGAGCAAAAGTGCCAAATGGAAGCTTTGGAAGTTCTTTAAAGTTGCCTATAAGAGGATCAAATTGGGTAAAGTCATCAGATAAAGAAAAGTGACTTCCACCTTCTGAAATTCCACCTAATAAATAAATTAAACCATTGCGTACAAAGGCACTAAATGCACGACGCTTTTTTGGAAGTTTAGCTCTAAGAGTAAGCCATTGATGAGTTCTTAAATCAAAGCGATCAATTTGATCATGAAAGGTTCCATCGATATCATCATCAAAGCGTGGAGTTGAATCCCAGCCACCAATTAAATAAACATAATGGTCAATTTGTACCGCTACATTAGAAGAGCGCTTACGAGGCATTAAATTCACATACTCCCACTTATCTTGCGCTATATTATAGCGTTCAACTAGGTTTAGTGACTTCCATTTTGGAAGATTATTTTCTTCATATGCAAAGCCACCAAATGCATAAATATATCCATTATAAGCGGCCAATTGAAAGCCATGGGCCTTTGATGGTCTTGGAGCAGCTTTTTTCCAACGATTTAAATTAATATCATAAATATTTACTTCCCCAGAAAAACTCTCAGGTGGATATGTATGTTCAGCACCTTTATGGCCTCCAACAACATAGATTTTCCCTTCATACTCAATAGCACCAAATGAAGAGCGAGCATCTCCTATCATTCGATCTAATAAGTTATTTGAAAATTGAGTTTGACCAGAAGTTTGAGGTGCATAAAAACTTTTATCACTGGACTGTAAGACTTCTATTCCCTCAATTTGTGTATTGGTTAGATTTTCTTTCTTCTTTAGATAAAGGCCAAATGTACCTTCATTGACCTGATCATTAGTGTATAAAAGATCACCAGCATTATTAAAGTGAGGAGAAAAGTCTCTCGCAGCATTACTGGTTACTCTTTGAATCGTTTTATTAAAGCGATCATAAATAAAGATATCCCAATTATCATTTTCTAAGGCGGTAAAAGCGATAAGCTTTTCATCCTTAGAGAGACTTGGTGACATGCCCTTTGCAATAACTTCTTTTTTATCTGCCTTCACATCATAGAGAACAATCTCACGGACTTTGCCATTATTTCTTTGATAAATTAATCGCTCTGCATTTTGAAATGCCTTTGGAAAAAATGCTGGCATCTCTTCATTAATATAATGAATTTCACGAGATCCATTTAAATCCATATAGGCAATTTTCTGAGTAGTATTCACTTTGATTGAAAAATAAATGCGCTTGCCGGCCTTTGCAAAACTAGGATGAACAACAAAGCCTGGATCAGTAAGTCTTTCGATACGACCTGTTCTTAGGTCGTGCAAATATAGACTTAAACTATTTGCATCATCACCTTTAGCATAGACCACACGATTTCCATCTGGACTAATATTTGGGTAAAGATGCCATTGATCACCATATGTAATCAATTTATAATCACCATCTTCTGTCATCAGTGCAATATGTTTAGACTTCTCATCTTCTACCATGAAAACACTTAGTGATTTGGCCAATACATTTTGAGTGAAAATGACCCCGACAAGGGCCGTAAAAAACAAATATTTCATAATCTTATCCTATTTTGCAGATAAGCTTATGAGTGGGTGTTTGATATGTCAAACTAACCCTTAGTTTTCGGCTTCATCCTCACTAGGAAAGAGGCTTTGCTCGCATTCTTCTAAATAGATATCATTGATTTTCTTTAATTGACGTTCTTTATGCAGGGCAATGTTTATAGGTTCGTAATCCCCATCTGTAATATTATTTTTACCATATACTTTCATATACCAAATACCGTCTTTATACTTAATTTTGGAATATGATTTCTTAGACCATTTTTCTTCATAGGCCGGATGCTGATAATTTGAATCTTGCACCTTAAATTCATACTCCACTGTACCATCTTCATTAGTAATTTTCTCAGCATCAAAAACCACTTGAGCATGCGCCATCACACCTGGGTATTGAAGAGTGATATAACCAATTTCATCGCGATCATTTACTGACTCAAAGAGATCTACGACCTCTTCATTTTGATGCCTTAATGTTTTTTCACGTTTTCTTTGCTCTTCTTCTTCTGAGTCATAAGTTCTGCGCTCAAACTTTCTTTGCGCTCTTGCATTTATTTTCTCATCCCCATGATCTTTAAATGGATCAATAATCCATCCCATTTGTTTGGTATAAAATTCAGGTGACTTCTTAGTATAGGTATCAGGAATGCTTAGGCCATTTACCCATTGCATTTTTAGAAAGCTATCTTCTGCCATCCATTTTTGTAAACGTTTTTGCACTAGCTTTTCTATCTCTGGGTCTTCTGTAAATTCTTTTAATGAAGCATAGCCTGGAATTTCAACCATCCCTTTTCTCTTGGCAATACTCTTAATTAATTGTTTTAACTCTCTTCTATCTTCTTTCTTATTAGGGTCTAGTTTTGGTTTCTCAGGATTAAATGCCGCCAGGTAAGTTGCATTACGATGAAATTGTGAATGCCACCAACAAACACCTGTAGGTAGTCCAAAAAGTCCTTTATTATTAGAAAAACCCATACGTCCTTTCTTGGTACATAACATTGCTTGAAAGTCTCTTGGAGTACGAGCACAAAGCTCAGCTTTTGATTTTGCTGGTTCAATATTTACGGCACAAGGATCAAATTCCCTATTCTCTAAATTATTAATTAACCCACTAGATTCCACTGGCACTTCAGGCATATGTTCTGTTGAAGCTGGATCACAGGAAACATTCATTGCAAATGCACTGGATGTAAAAATAAATAAGAAGAATAAAACCTGTTTCATATTAACCCCTAACAATAACTATTCGGCTTAAAAATATATTTGCTTTATTGCCCGACAAAAACGCTCCGGAGAAGCATTAAATTTTATAATATTTAAATGCAATTTTAGTTTTATAAAGAAGGCTTTGAGCTTATGATTACTAAATGTTCTTAGGTGTTAATACGCAACATTTTATGCCTCATGGCCATTGTATTATGTGGACGCCACAAATACTTTTTCCCATTGTCATTTCTGATATTATAATCTTTCTAAGTTATACATCGATCCCTGTCGCACTTTATATTTTTCAATCTAAGAGAAGCGATCTTACAGATAATTCAAGACTAGTATTAATACTCTTCTTTCTTTTTATATTTCTATGTGGGATCACTCATGCCATTTCAGCTTGGAATTATTGGCATGCAAATTATGTGCTGGATATGTTTGTAAAAGTTCTTACCGCACTAGTTAGTATGGCCACCGCCATAAAATTATTTCAGCTCTTACCAACCTTGATAAAACTCCCTTCAATAACTGAGTACGATAAAGTTATTAAAGAGCTTAAAAAAGTAAATGATGAACTTGAAAGAAGAGTTGAAAAAAGAACCCAAGAGATTCAAGAAAAAAACAAACTTCTAAGTACTGTCTTAAATGGTATTAGTGAAGGGATTGTACAGTACTACCCTATTTATAATGAAAATGATGAGGTCATTGATTTTAGAAATAAGGCCTTAAATCAAAATGCTTTTAAAGAATCAGAGTATAAAGAGATTGATCAACTTGAATCAGACTCTGTCAAATCTTTTCCGGGTATAGTTGAAAATGGACACTTTGATCGCTGTTTAAAAGCATGGAATGAATCAACGACAGTTATTGTCGATCCTTCTTATAATAGTTTTCATAATCGCTTCTACCGTGAAGTTGTACATAGGCCAGCAAATGAAAATTATCTTGTGGTCTATTTCACAGATGTAACAGATAGAGAGGAAATGAAAATAAATAAGCTCACTCAAACCAAGCTTCTTGCTCTTGGTGAATTAGCTGGTGGGATTGCTCATGAAATCAACACACCTCTACAAGTACTTAGTGGCTATTCTCGTAAAGTAGAGAGAAGCCTATCAGAAGAACTTAAAACACAAAACCAAGAAAACTTTAAAGTTATCAATGAGACTTTAAAATTTATTAATCAATTAATTAAAAACCTCAAAAGTCTCTCCCGTGGTAATGCTAGTACCGTGGTCGAAATAAATATCTCTGAATTCTTTGAAAAGAGTTTATTCTTTCTTGAACAACGTTTGAGCAATAATAATATCCAACTCATTAAAAACTACTCCCATAACGAAATTAAAAGTATAAATTTTAATGAAGTTTCTCTTTTTCAAATTACCACCAACCTTTTAAAAAACGCCATGGATTCAGTCATTGAAAAACATGAAACAGATAAAGAGCATAAAAGTATAATAGAAATCAATCTTATTAAAAATGACCATGAAGTTATTATCGAGATTGCAGATAATGGCATTGGTATTGATGATAAAATTATTCATAAAATCTTTGATCCCCTTTTTACAACTAAAGGTGAAAATAAAGGAACAGGTCTTGGACTTTCACTTAGTCAAAAGCTTGCAATGGATATGGGGGCAAGATTAAGAGTGATACAAGATGATATGACACGCTTTCAATTGGTGGTAGGAAATGAGTAAATTTATTTTTGTTGATGATGATCCAAATATTTTAGAAGTCTATAAAGATGAGATTGAAATTGGCATCGGAGATATAGATGCTCACTTCTTTGAATCAGCTTTAGACGCTAAAGAATTTATTGAAGACAATGATGATATAAAACTTATAGTCACAGATGGTAAAATGCCAGAACTAGATGGCTATGAACTTGGTAAGTTAGCAAAAGAAAAAGATCCCAATATAAAAGTTATTATGATCTCTGGTCACTTTAATCTTGAAGATACAGAAAAAGAAGGTACTAAGGTTTTAGATCATTTTCTTGAAAAACCAATTGATTTTGATGACTTTATTCAATTATTAAAATCAAACACTTAAAGACCATATAGCTTCTAAATATCTTCTCTTTAATAACCGATAAGTCATATAGGTTAAGGGGAGCCTATTTGAAACTTTTACTTTTATCTATCATTATTTCCAATTATCTTTGGTCATTTGCATGTCCTAATATTCGTTTAGATAAGAACTTTCCCAATAATACTCCTCGCAATAAGGCCAAATACAAAACAATGAACTCAATAGGAGTAAAAAACCAAAAACTTGGAATTTGTTATGCCTACACGGCCACTCAAATGATCGATGCCATTCGCTCAAAAAGACTTTATGAAAGAGGAATAACTCCTAATAATAGCAATCTAATTGAAAGCTCCCCTATCTTTACAGCTGTTACCACAGAGAGTGCATGGGGTGATGAAGAGCTAACTTATAAGAAAAATGGAGATCCCCGCTACCCTTTTGAGGGGGGAGATCTCTGTGAGGCCTTCAATTCTACTAAGGAATTAAAAGCATGCCCTCGTAACCAAATGGAAAGACTTATTCATAACTCAGGTCTCAATGAAGAATCATTTTTTAAAAGACTCTTAGAAATTGAAGAAGAAATGAGAGATAAAAGAGCACAAGTCTTTTTAAAATACTCAACTCAACCAGCCCCCTTTGCAACCAGTACAAATGTAGTTAATTTTTTTGAGAATTCTTCTAATGCCACCACTGAATTAAAAGCATGTAAGAATAATGCTATTCATGAAACCTATGATAGCTTAAAAGATATTTTTAAAAGCAACTTTACAATTACCCGAGAGATGTTTGCTAAGTATTTTGATCCTGAACTTTTTAGTGATCCCTTTCAAATAAAATCAATTCTAAAAAATGTTTGTGATGCTCGTATAACAGTTAATACCAAGAGTACTTGTAAATCAATGACAGGTAGAGATGCCAATAGAATAAAAGATACCAAATACCCTTTTACCAGAAAGATTCTAGAAGAGTTAGCATCTGACTCAGTTCCAGTCGGTATTTCATACTGTGGCTATATGCTCTATGGTGATAAGAATTTTGATGGAATCAAATCACGCTCACCTTTAAGATTTCAAAAATCTCAAGGTAGAGAGTGTGGTGCTCACTCATCTTTAATTATTGGAAGCCGTTGGAATACGAAAACTAATAGTTGCGATCTCTTAGTAAGAAATACCTGGGGAACGGGCTGTAGTAAACAACACTACCCCTCTAAGAGTACATTACAAAAGAAAAACCCAGGAAAATCTATTAGTCAGTATGATGTAAAATGTGAAGGTGGAAATTACTGGATTGATTATAGGACGCTAGAAAAAAATATCTATCGGGTACAGCACTTATGAAAAACTTTATGCTCATGACCTTACTATTTTCAAGTTCTCTCTTTGCCTTTGAACCAAAGCTTAAAGAAGTACAATTAAAAAAATTCAGTGCCGCTATTTCAGAAAATTGCCAAGGTGATTGTATGGCCTTAAGCTCAATTAAAGAATTGGATGCTAAAAAACTTGCAAGTATCAAAGACAAACTTTTTGGAGGTAGACAGCCTGGTCTTATGCTCTGCCTTTATGCTTTTAAAGCTAGCTTTAAAACATTTAAAGACCAAGAAGGCAATGAACAAACCTATTGTTACTTTAAAGATCAAAGCTATATTTCAACTGCTGAATATGATAAGGCCATTAGCTACTTTGATTAATAGAAATAAACTAAACTTAAATCAAGCTCCGTTCGCTTAGTTGAAAAGTCACTATAATCAATAATCTCCTGAGCGAGGCTTGTTCTTAAATCCCATCTCTCATGAAAAGAATAAATAAGCCCTAGACCATACTTAATAATATCACCTTCAACCTTAATATCGTCTTCTTCTTCACCTGAAATATCTTCTAGAACTTGATCAAAGAATGGCGAATATCCTTCATACTTTCCAGAACCAAGATTTAAACTAAGAGCCAGATTACTTGTGTACTGATAAAGAATGTCCAGCCCTATAACATCCTCTCTGGTATTAAAAATTAATAGATCCATTTGATCACTAGAGAAATATGGCCTTAAAGATACTTTTTCACTTAAGCGATACCAATAATCAATGCGGTATTGAGTATATAAGAAAAGAGTAGCAAAGCTTATACCTAAATTATGCTCTCTACTCCTAAGCACTCCCCACTTTACACCAAGTGGATATAACCAACTTACATTTTCATTTATCCCTTGTTCAAAACGCAATAATGGCATGGCATAATCAGTACTACTTACATCTAAACTAGAAGTCGATATATCATCCACTTCAGTTACTTGAGTATGATAACCACTTGCACCAAATTCCACACTAGCAACATCATCTGGAAGTGCGTAGGGCCTATCAATATGGCTACGTGAATAATCTCCCTTAGGTGTACTAGAACAAGCAATAAATAAAAATAAAATAGAAACTAAGTATAAAATCTTCATGATCAAAAATCCTTTGCAAGATTCTATCACAAAAAATGTAAATCTCTTAAAGCTTGGGTAAGAAAAAACGAAATCCCCGACTAGTTTAGTCTTTAATAATGTAGAAAAATAATTTATCCGACAGTCGCCTTTAAATTAGTAATCGCTTGTTTAAGATCAGAGGTTACTTCTTGGGAACGAATAATTCCATTATCAGATAAACTACTTTTTAAAGTTGCTTTTAATCCACAAAGTAAAACTTTATTACTTACTTCATCTGCACGTAAATCTTTTTGTAATTGTACTAATTCTCTATGCCCTGTGGGCTCTACTCTTGATACCTTTGAAAAGTCGATAATAAATAAATGACAACTAAGACTCTTAATTTCTTCTAAACAAGCTTGCAAAATCTTAGCACTCTTGCCATCAATCACTCCCCTAAAACGAATTACACATAAACTATTTTGATGATTAATGAGATAAGCAAACTCTGCTCTTTCTTTTTCCTCAACATTTAAATTCGACTGCATCATACGTTCTCCTTAAAGATCAAATTTAAAATTATTCCTTAATACTACCAGCACTTAAAGTATTAAAAGACTCCTAATATTCTCCTTCGCTCAAGTGACTTTTATTGCGTCTTCACTTAAGTTTTTCTTAATATCTTCTTTTTTAAAACTCTACTTAGCACTAAATATCGGCAAGAAATTATGGCACAAGCATTTGGAACCGCGTAGCTTTTACCGACTCCCTTATCAAATTGTAATAACTTAGTTACACGCATCTTAATTAAACTTTAGGAGACCAAATGAAATTATTAACATTCTTAGTTCTTATGGCCTCTTTCACTAACCTCTTTGCAGGTGAGATGAAAGAAATCGATTATGCTACCAGAGAAACTGTAGCAAATGCTTATTATACTGGCATAGACCAAGACGAGTATTACGATTTTATGTACTCGGAAATCTGGGGCGTAAAACTTAAAGCAAGTCCTACAGAAGACTGTCTAGTTATCACAACAGGTTGGACTACAGAAACAATTCTAAACGAAAGAAATGAAGTTGAGTTCTCAGTCTGTATTAATAAGCTAGCAGATGGAAGTTATACCGGCTCATTACTATAATCAGCTACTTAAAAGCTTAAGAAAGTCCACTTTTAAGCTGTTTCAGCTAGAAACAGCTTAACTTAATCCCTCAACCTTACGAAAAGTAAGTATGAAGTATATTTTACTTTTCATTCTTTCCACCCAAGCTTATTGCCAGGTTGATATTTTCCAAAAATATCTAGACGAGCTTGAATCAGGGAAAATTAACCGCTCAAATGTAGTCGATCACTTAGTAAATTATGAGAATCGACTTTACAGTGAAATTAATAGCTATTTTGATGAACTGGCCTTTGTCATGGATGAAAAGAATTTTATATCACTCGATGATCGTATGCTCGATGATTATCAAAATTGGAATAAGCATTTAAAAGATCACGATATCAAAAAGATCTTAAATGAAATCGCACAAGATCCGAGTGTGCTCAAAAAAAATCCACAATACATTAAAGCACTAAAAGAAAATAGAAAGTACGCTCACTTCATCCGACAAAGCTTTACTATATTTGATTCCAAGCACTCCCCTCCAAAATCAGTAAATAAATTTGTAAAAACATTTGGTAAGCTAAACGATGCGATTCTCGCAGAAAATGCAATTGCCACTAGAGAGCTTGCAAATAAATGCTCTGAGGCCCTAGCAAAAATCAAGAAAAAGAAAGTTCTTAAGGCCTATAACCCTGTTAGTAAAAAAGAGTTAAATAATTATCTTTCCAAAGTTAAGAGCAATACTCAAAAGATTCTCAATGCACCAACTCACTCAGTTGATGATTTTCACACAATCAGAAAAGAATATAAGAAATTTCTGCATCTCTATTACAATCTAGAAGACCATACCCCCATGAATAAGTACCGTATGCTAAACGACTATATTACAAAGCTTGGGGAACTCAATGATGTCTACACAGATATCAAGTTCAGATTAAATATCGATTTAGAAGCTTATGAAATCCAATTTCCTAAAAGAGTAAATAAGCTTATGATCGAGGCCTATGACTATATGGAAGAAGACTTGAGATTCATTGAATTAGGTCAGAGTTGTTATTCAAATTTTAAACCTAAAGCATTTATCCCATAATCGATAGTAAGAATAATTGCTTTAGTATGAGGCTAAAACTAAGTGAATGAGACCTTTAAAGATTATAATTATTATTAATTAAATGTAGGTTGCTATGAATTTCAAAAGACTCTACTTAATAACAGTTAGCATATTAGCAATAACTTTCTTATTTATTTTTAACAGATTAGAGTACCCCTTGTTTTTATACATTACAGGTATAGTAACAATATTATCACTTAGAGCTAAAGCAACAATTAAACTTAAATACATTACTTTTCTCACCTTAAATCTTATGTTTAATTTTGCAACTATTGTTGATGTAAATATTAATATAAAAGAAGAAGAGTTAGTAATCAAATTACTTCACTTACTAGGCACGTTTATAGTTATTTTGTTCTATTTTAAAAAAAATAATCACAAGGAAAATGCAGGAGAGGATCGGATTTGAACCTTATGCCTGCGTAAAAAGCTTCCGGTGGAAGTTTTTTATGCTGAGCCTTGAATGAAATGAATGCTTTAGCATGAATGTAATGAAAGGGAGGTGAAAATGCGGTGCTCTTAAATAAAAAAACAGAGCTTAAGCTCTGTATTTTTATTTATGGAGGAGAGGATCGGATTTGAACCGACGGCTTTACAGTTTTGCAAACTGTTCCCTTGGACCACTCGGGCACCTCTCCCCACTAGTAGCTTATAATCAAGGATGGAGACCAATCTGTCAATAAATTTAGTGCTTTATATTACTTTCTGGCCACCCTTAGGCTTAACTTCATTGGTGATAAGGCCTTATTTATACTCTCCATACTTGGATTGCCTGTGTCATTTTCAATCTGATAAATGGTTTTTTTGGTCAGACCGACCTTTTCACCAAACTCTGTTTGGTTCATATCATAGAGTGCCCTAATTAATTTCACGGCCTCAGAGACTTTTAAATCTCCCCTCTCAACCTTGTGCATTAATTCTTCTCTCGCCTGTAATCTCTCTTCTTTGCTTCTTTTCATAAATTCTCTTTTATAAATTCTTGTAACTTCTTAGTTAATGGATCTTTCTTTATCCAAGCTTGCGTGCGAATTTCAGGTGCTAAATTCTTAGTGCTTGCAAGGTTTTCTAGTTTTTCTAAATCACTTAGAACCATTTTAAAAATATTTTCGACTTCGCTTTTTTCAAGTTCTAAGTTTGTTAGTAAAAATTGTTTCATGTGTGCAAAATCAACAATTGAATTTTCCTCTTCTTTCCATCTAATGACTCTAATAATTCCTTCGTCATCTAAAGTCATCGGAGCAAAGTCATAGAGAGGGCTTAGTCTGAGTGAGCGATCTTCTTTTTTTATAAATGCACTATTGCGAGCATGATTATCTGTATTTCCCATAGCGATATTTAAAAAGTCGCGGCGAAGATACTCTAAACAATCAGCTCTATAATCAGTGGAATATTTTTTGATGGCCATAAGTACATCTTCAATAAAGTGCCTTTCCCCAAATTGGAAATCACCTAAAAGACTACTAAGACTCTCCATACCGTAACGTAAAGTTTCTCCATTATCTAAGTATACTCGATCAAATCTTTCCATTAAGAGCATGTCTTTATACAAGGTATATTCTTTAAATGTATTTAATCCCAGCTCAATGGCCATATCCATATAGACCTTTTCAGCTTGTAGAATTTCTCTATCCTGTTTCGCTTTTGATTTTGGTAATTTAATAATAAAGCTTTTTTGAATAAGCTCTTCTTTTAGTGCTCCATCGATTGAATAGTTTTGATCT
>CAJXHA010000002.1 GCA_913053615.1 uncultured Bacteriovoracaceae bacterium
TGTTTGTCCTCTTTTAACTCTTCCATCCATCACTGCTTCATGTAATGCTGCTGGAATAGATGCGGAAGATGTATTGGCGTACTTTTGAACAGTTTGAATTACTCTTTCCATAGGGAAATTTAAAAGCTTAGCCGAAGTTTCAATAATTCTTAAATTTGCTTGGTGTGGGATAAACCAATCAATATCATCAAGAGTTAAGTTATTTCTTTCAAGAAGAGTTGCACAATGAGAAGACATTGTTTTAACAGCTGCTTTGAAAACAACCTGTCCATCCATTGAGATATATTGTTCTTTTTTCTCTAATACTTCATGAGTAATAGGCTCCTTTGAACCACCTTTTGGAAGTGCAAGGGCCATACTCTTTGAAGAATCACAACCTAGGATAGAGTCAAAAATCATTGCACCCGTATTATCTTCATCTCTTGAAATAACCGTTGCACCACAACCATCTCCAAAAAGAACACAAGTCGATCTATCTTCCCAATTATTAAATGTAGATGTCATTTCACATCCAACTAATAGTGCGTTCTTATAGACTCCAGTTTGAACTAAAGAATTAACCATTTGAAGTCCGTAAACCCATCCTGTACAAGCAGCATTGAAGTCTAAACAAGCACATTGGTTACTTATCCCAAGTCTCGTTTGAAGCTGACTTGCTGTATTTGGAAATAACATATCAGGTAAGGTTACAGAAAAAAGGATTAAGTCGATATCATCTGGTGTAAGCCCAGCATTTTTAATCGCTTCTCTTGCAGCATGCTCGGCCATACCACTAGGGAACTCTTCATTTTCAACGCTTCCAATTCTTCTTTCTTTGATTCCTGTTCTTTGAGTGATCCATTCATCTGAAGTGTCGACCATTTTTGCAAGGTCATCATTAGTCATTACTTTTTCAGGGTGATAATTACCAGTTCCTTTGATTATGGCATTGTACGTTTGCATGAGGGTATTCCTTTTTTGAAAATTAAGTGCAAAAAAAAAGGCCATCAAATATCGCTACTTGATGGCTTTTATTTAAGACAATTTAAACATTGCTCTTAATTCTGTGTCAATGAGATTTGATTACTCAGCGCTTTCTTCTTCTGCGTCAGCTTTGATTTCGAAAACCTGCTTACCTTTATAAGTTCCACAGCTAGGACATGCGTGATTTGGAAGAGTTAAGTCTCCACAATTTGGACATGACATAGGGTGTTTTCTGTACTCTTTATGGTGCTGACCAGCTCTTCTGAGACCTTTTCTCGATACTGATGTTTTCTTCTTAGGAACTGCCATATTAATCTCCAGATTTAATTTTTTTTAGATGAAACTTATATAAAAGAATCTATGGAATTTCAATAACAAAAGCTATTTTTTGTTATGGATTTGATTCATAATTCAATGAGTCTAAGTGTTTGATTTTATTGGGTTGGCTATCTGGCTCAAAAATTTTCAAGATAACAGTCGCATCTTGAGCCCCTAAGTCATAACACTTAGAATTATATTTTGAGCATTTTTGCATAATGTCAGTTTTAAGATTTGGGCACTCGAATTCATAACTTGTAATGTATGCATTTCTGCCGGCCATTTTCATTACTTTATTAATATTTTCTTCTGAACAATTTGGAAGGGTAAATAAATTGAAGTTTTTATTTATGCGGTAGTCTCTAAAAAAGTATTCATGCCAAGAATAATTAGAAGTAAAAAGATAGATTTCATTAGAGTAATTAGTTGCCTTGGTTACTTTTTCAAATAAGTCAGAGCTCTTATGTGTATTAAAATAAGTGAGCTCAGAAGGGGAAAATGCAAGGTTTGCTAGTAAGTATACTGGCAAGATGGAGTTAAGTATTTTTTGCTCTTTAATATAGCTTGTAAGTAGACTGAGGACAAAAATGAGCAATGCAATCAAGAAGAAATTATACCTCATATATATTGTTCTTCCCGTGACTTTAAAGAAAATCATCACTGCAGTAAAAACAAGAATTGTAAGGACTATACTTAAAAAAGACTTATTCTCTTTAAAAATCTGGCTGAGCTTATCTCTTAAAATAAATCCTAATATAAGTATAAGTGATACGAGAATCAAATAAGGACTAACTTTTTCAAATGGAACAGAGTGCTCGGGTGCTCCTAAGTAAAAGTCAGTAATTTTATTATAACGTGTAAAGTTAAAGATTATCTTTTGAGAAACCCAAAAGATAATGAGCTGGATAGGTAAATATTTGATCGCTAATTCTTTGTGTTCGAAGACCCACATTAAAAGATAGAGTAGTAATCCACTGATAAGAACGTAGTTCTCTGAACTATGTGAATTGAGCTGAAAGAGAACGAGTATGGTAAAAGCAAGTATTACCCTTGTGAACTCTTTAAAGCTGAATTTTTGTTTCGAGAAAAGAAAGTACACAAAAAATAATGTAAACTGATGTATTGGAAAGTAAGGTGTGAAGTGTTGTTCTAGCGTAAATTGAATCCCAATAAAGTACAAGTAAGCAATATTAAAAATAGCGAAATGATGTAGGTCTTTATATTCTTTGTCATGAAAACTTTTGAGTGCAATTAAGACTAAGCAAATAAAACCTGCAAGATAATTGACGAAGAATATTAAACAGCTCAACCACAATAAAAGCTTAACAGAATGATTACGTACATACTTACTAAGAAAGATAAGGAGCAAACTAAAAGCGAGGATATAATTAGTAATAATTAGGCTGAATGAAAAAATATAAGCATTAAATAAGATATAAAAGAAAAGATATTTATCTAATAAAGCCCTTTTGCTATTTATTAAAAAGTAAAGAAGAGGCAATGTTGAGAATAGTATCGAGAAGAATCTCATTTTATTTATAGTTATTATATCAAGAGAAACAAGAATCTTTGTCACTAAGTATGTAAGAGGTGGGTGAAAAGAGTGATAAAGGGAATAACCAAATATACTTTCAAGGTCCCAATATCCACGTGATAAGACCATTAACTCATCAATAAAAAGCTCTGTATTCCAAGCATAAATAACCTTAAATAAAGTTATGATACATACTAGGATTATAAGCGGTTTTATTTGTAGGAGCTTTCCCATTGTAACTATTGTTTTAAGTTTGTCGGAGATTCCATGGTCTCAATTGGCCCATCTTCATCAAGCACTGGGTATTGATTAATGTTTAAATAAATAAGCTCATGTACCATTTCTTTCAGGTTCGCTATATTTTTCTCAGAAAAATGAACTTCATGAACATCATTGTCTACAAAAGTTTCATCTAAGTCTTCATATTCTTCGTCTTCAGCAAAGTGATTTGGAATAAAACAAGACTTAAAGGAAACAGTCATTTCATCACGCATCTCTTTTAAGGTTCTGACACATTCTGTGAAAAAAGAAACATGTAACTCACCTTTGCACAGTAAAACATTACCAAATGGTTGGTGGTGTACTCTCTTAAGAGTGATGTCTAAATTTATTTCAGAGTCAGCTAAGTATTGCTCAGTTGTTCTTTCGCTCACTTTCTCATTTAATTCATTGAGAAGGTCTTCTAACCAATCTTGTGATTTGTTTAGCTTATAAGAGCTTTCCTCGTTTGGTTTTAAGAGGAGAATATTAACTTCAGCATCAATCTTATCAAATTTAGTCATAGTTTTACTTTTTACTTGCTTTCTTTTTAGCAGTTTTCTTTTTTGCAGTAGTTTTTGTTACTTTCTTAGCCGTTTTCTTAGCGGCTTTTGTTACTTTTTTCGCCGTCTTTTTAGCGACTTTCTTAGCTTTCTTGGCTGTTTTCTTGGCAACCTTTTTTGCTACTTTCTTTGCGACTTTGGCAGTTTTCTTTGCTTCTTTCACTGTTGCTTTTAAGTCTTCAGCGTCTTCATCTTTACTGTCTTTCTTAGCGGCTTTCTTGGTGGCTTTTTTTGTTGCTTTCTTTTCAACTTTCTTGGCAGCTTTTTTCTCTACTTTTTTAGCGGCTTTCTTTGCAGGTTTTTTTGCCGCTTTTTGACTAGGCTTTTTACCCTCTTTTAGATCTTTATAAAAATCCACTAGTTTATTATAAAACTCAAAAGAGTCATCAACATCAACACCTTTAAACTCTTCTTCTAATTCTTTATGCAGGTTCTTGTCATGAATTTTGATCAAACTTAATAAATAAAAACATTTTGATTTATAGTTCTGATTTTTCTCTGGTCCACTAAAGCTTGTCATAAATCCTCCACCTATGTTTATATGTTTACTTATTTAATAAGACTTAAAGAGAAATTGCAATAAATATGAAGTACTTAATTTGTGGATTTAGTGGGGCTGGAAAATCTAGCTTGCTAAATAAAATTAAAAATGATTCGCAGTATAAAGAATATGAATTTTATGATTTAGACAGCGAGTTATTAAAGATTTTTAAAAAAGATTCAATCACTGAATTGGTTGAATCCATTGGTTGGGAAGAATTTCGCCAAGCAGAACAAGAAACTTTAAATTTACTACTGCAAAAAAGTAATATTTGGATTGCGCTCGGTGGTGGTAGTTTGAATGAAAAGAATGTAGATTTTTTCTATGAGTCAAAGGACATCAAAGTCTTATTCTTAGATACTCCAATAGAAGTTTGCTTAGAGCGTATAAAGGCCGCTGGTGATAGGCCCTTATTGGCAGAGGGTGAAGATTTCTTAAGAAATTTATATAAGTCTAGACTTCCAATTTACACAAGATTTGAAAGAATTTTAAGTAATTAGAGTTTTATATACTTGATGTTTTTACTCGGAAAATGAATCTTTTACTAGATAAACCAACTAGGCTTGTCAGATGGTCCGACGAAGTGCCATAATTATTATGATTGCCATCAGCTAAGGAGTAGGTATGAAGGCTCAAGAATCTAATAATCAAGAACAATTTCAAGTAGCACTTTTATTTGACTCGCTTAAAGAAGCGAAGCCCGTTTCGGATGCTTTAAGAGATATAGGTGTTTATGCCCATCTTTATACAGAATTAGATGAATTTTGGGTTCATATAAATACTCAAACTCCAGATCTTGCATTAGTAGATGTGAAAAAGATGTCTCAGGGGACTTTATTATTAAAGAATCACCCTAAAGCTCAATCTGGTGATTTAAGTTTTGCTTTTTATTATAGTGAAGAGACTAAGTTTCTTACCCAATCTACTTTTCAATTTAAGCATTATGGATTCATTAAAAAAGAACTCGAACTAAGAGGACAAGTACAAAGTATTTTAAAAAGATTTAATGAAGTTCTCCATGCTAAAGATGAAGTTGAAACATTAAAAGAAAGAGTACAAAGATTACAACTTCGTTCTCAGAGATTAGTAGAAGATAATGAGATTGCCTTTAATTTTAATCATCAATTAGAAAAGCTTAATCAGCTTGTGGATAGAGTTGGTCGTTTTAGTTCAGAGAAAGAATATATTTCTCAATTAATTACAGTGTTCTCTGAGTGGGATGATGTAAGTGAGTTTGGAGTTTACACTCTAGGACAAAGTGGTCAAAAATTAGTTTCACCTAAGGCCATTAGAAATAAGTATAATGAATTACCTGATCTTTGGTTAACGAGAGCAAGTGAGAAAGGCATTGATCAATTCTCACAAGAAATGGCTCATGAAGTTGCATTTGATCTATTCAATCAAAACCTAAGAGTCGTAAATATTAAAGCACGTTCAGAATATCCTGAGATCATGATTTTATGTCAGTTTAATGAGGATAACTTACACCAATTTAATTGGGATCTATTAGAAGAAAGACTTTCGTTTCGCTATATGAGTTTTTTAATGCGTACTCAATCAGAGGAAAGTGTAACAGATACCAGAACTGAAGTTTGGAATGTTCTAAACTATCTTGATGATATTCACTTTCACCAAACTCAAGCAAAGCATAAGTGTGTTGAGATCGATCTAACAAATTTAGTTAATGTTATTAAAGAGAAGCATGGAAATCGCTTTTATTGGAAATCATTTTTTCAAGATTTTAACTCTCAACTTTCAGAGGTTTTAACTGGTAACTTTAAAGTTGCAAATTTTGGTGTTAGCAGTATTGCAACACTTATTGATAATCGTTATTTAGAAGAGGACTTTGCAGCTTGTAAAGAATTCTGTTTAAATTTTCAATATTGGAGATACTTTGAAGATACTGCGATGATGATGAACTCAACAATGTATCCAAAAGTGAAAATTATTGCTCCAAGCTCTGTGAATTATTTAAGACAACAACAAACTCAAAATACAGCAGCTGCTCAGATTCCGCTAGAGACTAAAGTGAATCGCATGAAGTATAGAGCACCTCAACTTGATGCATGAGAAAAGACACAGCTCTCTTAGTCAACTTTGAGAATCTAAGTTATAACTTTCAAGAATTAAATAAACTAGCACCTCATAATGAGGTGCTTTTTATGATTAAAGCAAATGCATATGGAAGCGGACTAACTGAGACTTATCGTTATGCAAAGGAAGTGAATAGAATTTCTAATTTTGGTGTTGCTTCACTAGGTGAGGCAATAAAAATTCGAGAAACATATCCTAAAGATAAGACAAGTATATATGTTTTTAGTGATCTCAACTTAGATAATCATGAGTTCATAAAGTTATATGATGAGCTAGATATTATTCCCGTTATATCAGATATGGAGAGTTTAAAAATCTATATCGAAAAATTGAAATCAAGGCCACTTGTAATAAAGCTTAACACTGGTATGAATAGACTAGGCTTTGCAAAGAGTGAAGTTGATGAACTTATAAGTATAGTGGCGAAGAATAATTTAAATATCTTTCACTTAATGACTCACTTTTCAAGTTCATACTTTGATGTTGATAGAGTCCAAGCAACTAGAAAGCAATATGAACTTTTTTGTGACATTAAAAAGTCATTTCTCTCAAGTGGAGTGAGTATCCAAAATACAAGTTGTGCTAACTCTGGAGCAATTGAACAAGAGTTTAGTTTAAATGAAAACTTTATTCGTCCAGGTCTAATGCTCTATGGGCCATATAGTGTTGGAGGTATAAAGAATGAGCCCATTAAGTGGCATGGCAAAAATATAAACTCTCTAGAAACCAGAATCATTAAAAAAACATTCTTTAAAAAAGGAACTCCTATCGGCTATGGAGGCACGGTAGTTGATGACGACTATCAAGTATTGCTCCTTCCTATAGGTTATGGTGATGGTTTTTTGACTTATTATGCTAATGCTAAGTTTAAGCTAGAATCACAAGAGGTTAAAGTCCTTGGTAGGGTAAACATGGATATGGTTGCTCTGGGGGTAAAGGGCAGCAGTACTGGCTTTAAGCTGAATCAAAAGGTAAAAATATGGGACTTTGATCAGGCCAGTTTGATGCAATTCTCAAGATCTGTAAAAACAATTCCCTATCAAGTAATGTGCGCCATAAGCACAAGAGTTCCTAGAATATACTTATAAAACTTATTTTCAGATAAAGTTTATTTTTCTACAATAGTCTTCATGGTTAAAGTAATTAATCGTCCTTTAGAAATGCTTGGAAGCACAGTCTTAGATTTAACTCCATCACTTGGACGCCTCACTATTTATATGATTCACGTATTCATGTGGTTAATAAGGCCACCTTTACGTTTAAAATTATTTTTTGAACAAATGGTGTTCATGGGAAATAAGAGTTTATTCATTATTATGTTAACCTCTTCATTCTCTGGGATGGTTTTTGCTTATCAAATATATCTTGGTTTTACCGCTTTCAGTGTTGATTCATTTGTAGGTCCAATTGTTGCGATTGCTGTATGTAAAGAGTTAGCTCCTGTGTTTACAGGACTTGTTGTTGCCGGAAGATGTGGAGCTGCGATGGCCGCTCAATTAGGAAGTATGGTTGTTACTGAACAAGTTGATGCCCTAGAGGTGATGGGTGTTAGTTCAATTCAGTATTTAGGAGTTCCTAGAGTTGTTGCAACTGTAATTACAATGCCAATGCTTGCTGCTATTTTCATGCTTATTGCTAATACTGGCTCATGGATTGTTGGGACACAATTACTTGGAATTGATGAGGCCATGTACTTTGCAAAAATATCAGACTTTATGACAGTAAAAATGGCAATCGAAGGACTTATTAAATCTGCCATCTTTGGATATATGATTGCTATCATTGGTACTTATCAAGGCTTTCAAGTTAAGGGTGGTGCCGAAGGAGTTGGTAAGGCCACTAACCAAGCTGTGGTCTGGGGAATGGTTACTGTTCTTGTCATGGACTTCTTTTTAACAGCTATTCTGGCGAAGGTTTTATAATGAGTTATAAAGCGTCCATCGAATTTAATAATCTTGTAAAAGAATTTGGAGATCACCGAGTATTAAATGATCTCGATTTTAATATTCATGAAGGAAAAATTACCACCATTCTAGGTTTCTCTGGTGCAGGTAAGTCGACGCTTTTAAAACATATATTAGGAGTTCATCATCCAACTACTGGGCAGGTAAAAGTTCTCGGTGAAGATTTGAGTACTCTTAATGAGTCAAAGCTACGTGAGTTTAGAACTAACTTTGGAATGGTATTTCAGTACTCGGCTTTATTCGACTCTATGACTAACTTTGATAATGTTGCCTTTCCGATGCGTGAGTTCACAAATATGAGTGAAGAAGAGATAAAAGAAAAAGTTCATACTCTTTTTAAACAAACTGCATTAGATGACTTTGCAATTCATAAACTCCCATCTGAAATTTCAGGAGGGATGAGAAAGAGGGTTGGACTGGCGCGTGCTCTTGCATTGCAACCAAAAATTATGCTGTATGATGAGCCAACAACTGGATTGGATCCAATTACAACTCATATGGTTGATGATCTTATAACTTCGACACATAACAATAACTCAGATATTCCAATGACTTCTGTTATTATTTCCCATGATATTGCAGCGACATTAAGAATCTCTGACTATGTTGCTTTCTTAGAAATGGGGAAGATGGTGGTGCACCTTCCTGTTGATGAATTTAGAAAATCGGATCATCCAACAATTAAGAAATTTATCGAGTTATCAACTTAGCTGAGTCACAAACTCAGGAAAGGATTTCCGCAATTTTTACTTTGGTAATTTCTACTATTTTTAGGTTAGAATATTCATATTATTAATGATTTGGAGTCAGTTTGAACGAATTAAAAGTCGGCTTTTTAACTTTAATCGCACTAGGTAGTTTAGTGATCGTTTCTTTAAAAATTACTGGAGATAAAGGTGGTTTTGGAGAGTACGTAGAATATAAAACAATCCTTAACGATGCGACTGGAATATATGAAAAGTCATCAATAAAGGTTGCAGGTATTGTTGCTGGTAGAGTGAAGTCTATCAACTTAAGTGGTTCACAAGCACTTATTACTTTTGAAGTTTTAAAAGATATAAAAATTTCTAAGATGTCTATCCTTCGAGTGAAGACTGTAGGTTTCTTAGGAGATAAGTATCTTGATATTTATCTCGGAGATCCAAGTCAACCAAGATTAAAGGCAGGTTCACTTGTTGCAAATGAAAGTGGTGCTGGTTTTGAAGAGCTTGGAAAGGATGCTTCTGAGGTCTTAAAGGATGTTAAAGCAATCGCGAAAGCTATTCGTGAAGGTTTATATGATGAAAATAAAAATAATATTGTAAAAGATATTATGGGTAATATTAAAGAGTTCTCTCAAAATGCTAAAGAGATCTCTGTTAATTTAAATGGTCTAATCAAAGATAATACAGGAAATATTAATTCTACCCTGGCTGATCTTAAAAAAGTTGCTCAACAATTACAGTATGAAACTGATCGCTATGCTGATGGCTCGCTTATGAATGATATGGAGGATTTAAAACCAATCCTTGCAAATGTCGATCGTGCAACTAGTGATCTAAAGGATATTTTAGCGGATATTAAAGCAGGGAAGGGGACAGTAGGTAAGCTTCTAAGAGATGATGAAGTAGTTGATCAAGTTAACCAAACTCTTTCAGGTGTTAATAGACTTGTTAATAGAATTAATAATTATCGTACTAATGTTTCTATCTATTCTGGAGTTAATGATCGTTTTGGGTCAAGAACTGATCTTAATTTAGATTTAATTCCAAGCCCAGAAAGATTCTTTAAATTTGGAATCGTAATTAATGATTATGGTCCTGAAGTTTTTGATGAAACCACAACAACTACAAGTGTTGATGGTGGTTCTGAAACAGTAGAAGAAAGACGTGAAGTAAATGATTCAGCATTTAAATTTAACCTTCAAATTGGTCGTCGTATTGGTAACTTTGCATTACGTGCAGGTTTAATCGAGACAACTGGTGGTGTGGGTGTTGATTATTTATTACCTGAGTATGGCTTTAGAGCCTTTAGTGAAGTCTTTGACTATCAAGAAGATGCTGGACCAAATTTAAGGTTTGGAACAGAGATCAAAATATGGAATGTTATGTATACAAAAGTTATGGCCGAGGATGTCCTTTCAAAAACGGATGATCAGTCATATACTTTTAGTGTAGGTTTAAGATTTACAGACGATGATCTTGCATCATTAATAGGAATATTGGCGAACTAGTATGGATAAAACTTGGCTCATTCGCACTAAAAATAATCATATCCTAGGTCCAGTGACCAAGGATAAGGTTCGTGAACTAATTGAAAAAGGTTCAATAAAGGGTGAGGATGAGGTTTGTGCAGGTAATGGTTATTGGTTCTATATTCGCGAAAAAGATTTAATTAATAAGTATATAACAGGGGATGTTCCTCAAGGTTTTAACCCTGTCTCTGAAGCGGAAACGGTACTCTGTATTAAGTCTTCAGCTCCAACTAAAGAAGCAAATAATAGTCATTCCAGTGAAGCAGACAATAGCTCTCTACCAAGTGATGATGACTTAGCTTATCCTGACATGCAAGACTTAGAAACCAGTAATACGGCTTCAACTACAATATTAAATGTAAATGATCTTAAAGTTCAGTTAAATACGATTCCAGATGAAGAAGCTGAGCCAATTGTTGAAGAAAATGAAACTTCAAATATGTCTTTAGATGCTTTAGAAGAAGTAGATGAAGATGAGGAAGATGAGTTTAAAAGTCAGTACACTAAAAAAAAAGTTAAACTAACTCAAAAGCGAATTAAGAAAAAATCAGGAAATGTTAAAGTAAAACAACGAAATGATAATATTCTTATGTACTTGGCATTTTTATTCTTGGCCATTGCAATTGGTGTTTTTATCTATCGTAAAAACTTTTTAAAGAAATTCATTGGAAACTTTTCTCATCACTTAATTTTAGACAAAGCATACGCTCAAGTAACCACACCTGTTGTAAACACCCCAAAAAAAAAATAATAATTAGTCCCTTAGAGTTTGAGCAAGGCCGTATCGATGTTCATGATGGATTATTGGGCTTTAAATTAGTAGGAGACCTTAAAAAAACTTTAAGTGGTTGTGATCATTTTAATGACCCTCTCATTATGAGTACTTTTATTCTTTCATCTTTCAATGAAGAAGACTTGGTTCTTAAAATGAATGAATGCCAAAATAATACTTTAGATAAAAATAGAAAGTTTATTTTGAACTATGGAACTGTTCGTTTTGGTATTAGCGCTCAAGAGAAGAGCATAATAGAAAGTACTTGGAAGAATCTTAAGCGTGAATATGAGCTCTATGAGCGTATCTTAAAAATTGAAATTAATCCTGAGAAAAAATTAAATTTAACTCAATTGAAAAGACAAATGGCCTATTATGAAGGATTTGATAACTTTATTTCTGATATCATACTTATTTATTATGCAGCTGTAATCCAAAACCCTGGCCTTTATGAAAGTATAATGAATAAAATAATAAATACTCCACTTCCATTATTCTTTTTGAAAAACGATTACCCATATAATATTGAATTACAATTATTGAAAAAATTATCAGACATCTTAGAGTTTATCGATCAGAATGTAGATGAAACTAATAAGACAAAGCTCTTTAAGATTAAATTAGCAATAGAAGCCAATAAGTTCTTTAAAGATCAAAATAAAGACTTATTTGAGCTACCTTCATTCAGTAGTATGAATGATTTATTACAGTCACCAAATACAGGCGCTAATATATTGAATATATGGCTTCCATGGGCAGTGGAGAATTTTCCAAAAAATAAAATAGAGGACACCTTTATAGCTAGCTTTGAAAACGTCGATTGGATGCAGTTGTGGGCATTGAAGTATTATTTTATTGAGCAACCAAAAATAAGAGAGAAAGTTTTTACCAAGTTAGAGACAATGCTTAAGTCTGATGATTTAAAGAAAAAAATTCTTTTTTATGAAATTCAATCTAATAAGAATTGGCAAAAATATTTTAATGATAAAATCTCTAAGTTTTCTATACAGTCGATTAAACAGAAAAGGTTTCTCTATCAAGGTTTAATTAAGGAGAATCAAGGGATATCATACGCAGTCTTTAAGCTATTTAAACTAGGGGACTTCTCAAGAGATTATTTTATTAAGCTCTTGGCAGTAAAATCTTATGGAATATCAACAACCAACATTCTACCACTTCAGCGATGATTCTATATGGTTGGTTGAAAAAACAATCGAGCAAATAAGTAATATAAATCGAGAAATAAGTGTTTTAGACCTTGGGGCTGGCTGTGGTATTGTAGGTATTGAGCTTGCCTTAAAATACACAAAAAACATACGCCTAAGTTTTCTAGAAAAACAAAGTGAATTTCAACCATTTCTTGAAGAGAATATTAATAATTTTATTTCTAAAGTAGAAACGAAAACTTATATTAAAGACATTAAAGATTTCGACTCTAAATATAAGTACGATGTGATAATTAGTAATCCTCCTTATTTTGAGAGTGGAAAAGGAAGACCATCGCCATCCTTAAATCGAAACACTTGCCGTACATTTCAAGGAATAGGTCTTATTCAGTGGTTTGAACTTGCTTCTCGTTTTATCAATAAGGGGGGAAGGTTTATTTTCTTAGTTCATAAAAGCAATCAGGAACATCTAGAACTATTAGAAAAAGAAAATATTCAAATTTTAGACCAGCGAGATGATCGTTTAATTTTAGAAGCGCTTTATAAAGAGTGAGCTAAGTAACTCTCTAATCTCATCATCTTCAATATCTGCAAATAGCTCGTTTGCTTTTGCTTGTTTCGCACGAAAGTGAGGGGAAAACTTATGGCCTTGTGGTTCTTCTTTTTTAACTTTGCTCTCAACTTTTTCTTGAAACTCTTCAGCTGAGAAATTTGCATTAGAAAACTTTATCTTCTTTATTCTATTTTTAAGAGCAGGAATTTTTTCTTCAATTTTTTGTATTATCTCACGAGTCATCATATTTAACTCTTGATTAAAAATAGGGTGCTTAGTAATAACAAATAAAGTGTCTCGCTGAAGCTTTTGAGGAATAGAGTTCTTACCAAGTAATTCTCCAACTACTTCGACCCAATTATTTATCAAGAAGATAAAGTCAAAGCACTCTGAACTTCGTGAGTAATAACCTCTATTTTGACGTTTTAAAGTCTTTTGTTGGTCGCTGGTATAGACATCTTTGCGTCTAACTTGGCCACTTAAGAATTCTGAGAGCTTTTTAGAATCATTTCCCATACTTTTTCATAACAAAATTTCATTAAAATAGACATAAATAAAGGATGTTGCGGCGTGTAGGCCATGTGCAAAGCACTCCCTTTTTGATATTAATAAGAAATGAAAACAATCTTTATGTTGTGCTTATTTTTAACATCTTGTGCTGGATATCGTTACCAAGAAAAGAATAATCCATTTGCGCAATATGGAATTGAATCCATCTCAATTCCTATGTTTTACAATAAGTCTAATCACTCTAATATTTCTTCTTTGATGACGAAGGAAATTTACCTAATGTTATCTAAGTTTAAATCACTTAAGGTACATTCTGGGGAGCATAAGGCAGATGCTGTTTTAATAGGTATTATTGAGTCTAGGGACAAACTATCACAGTCAAGGCAAGGAAGTAACCTACGTTCAGTTGAAAATGCTGCAGGTGATTTAATTGGTGAGAATAGAGGTGATTTTTATATTCCTTCAAATACAAATGTTAGAGCGAAGCTAAGACTAATATTAATTAAAAATCCAAGTCGAAAAGAAATTAAGTTAATGCAATCAAGTCTTGGCAAGTTTATGGCCAGTTCTCGTATTGTTATTAATGAAACGATTGATCTAACTCAGAGTTTTACCCGTGAAATTTATGATGATGAATCGGTTGTTGTTATCAACTCTCAAAATAGATCAGCCATTAGAAAGTCTTACTCCGACATGGCACAATCTGCAGCTCAGAACTTCAAGGATATGATTATTTATGCATTCTAAGTGGAAGATTTGGGATTTCTTTAAGTCACATGATCATTCGCTAGATAGTGGTGATGAAGGAGTTCATTCTTTTTATGCCTTTGATCCTCTTGTCTCCAAGCTCTTTATTGAACGAATTCCTCGAAATATTTTAGAGGGAAATAAATTAAATATACTTATTGGTAATGAAATCACTGAACAATGGGTAGAGGATAATCTCTTGTCCCTTGGATTATTTGGAAATAGTGAGTCCTATTTAATTCACTTTGCAGAAAAAATCCCCAAAAATGTTCAGCAATTATTTCTTAGTGGGAATCTTATTAGTGATAGCCGCTTTGTCATTTTAGTCTTTAATGAATTAAATGATTTTGCAAAACAATTACAAAAAAGTGATGTGGTCAATAGTATTGAAGTTACACCTCCTATGTTTTGGGAAAATAAAGAATTACTTGAATTTTTCTCATCTTACCTCGGTGTTTACCTTTCATATGAGGCATCTCAATTAATCATCGATTCCATTGAACCTGGCTGTAGTGAGTATTATAATCTTTTAAATCAATTACAGATTAACTTTCCTGATAAGAACATTGATAAAGATATGCTCTTAGAAGTTATGGAAAAAAATAAAATGGATCAGTTTGAGCTCGCTGCTCTTTTCTCTAGTCGAAAGTTTAATGAGTTTTATTCACTATTAATTGAAAGACTTAAAGATAATGGCTTTTATTCATTTAATTACTTTATGCAATCACATTTATTAAAAATGCTAGATACAAGTTACTTAGATGGTAAGAAAAAGCTTTCAAAGTATGATCGACAGATTTTAAGTGATGCAAAAAAGTGGAATCGTCATAGTCTTGTAAGAGCAATTGGCTACTTTAAAAAGCTTGAAGTTCTACTAAGAGAGAATGATGAAGTCTTTATGCATACGTTAAAAAAAGATTACTTAAAAAGCTTTTAATCTCTTAGATATATCTTTCCATAGTGTTCATCATTTCCAATCAACTTTGTAAATTTATAACGGCAGCTTTGAATCGCTTGTTCTTGTAAATTTCGTTGTAAATTATTACCATGTTTTAAAATCACTATTGCATCATACTTTTGTCTGAAGCTTTCACATTGTTTTTGAGAAAAATCAGGGACCTCATTTGTATGTCCTAGCTCTTGCGCCCAGATACTTTGAAAGTAGGGCTTAACATTCTTTTTTGATACTTTCACATAACCATAGTGTGGGTCCTGTAAATAATAAACAAGGGGCCATTCAACATTGATATTTAAATGAGAGTAATTCTCATTCAGTTCTTTAATAATATTTTGGTAATTATTGATGACATCTTTATAAAGCCTTGAGTCTTCTGGAATAATTTCTTGAGCCTTTTTAAAGTCTAAATAGAAGAAATTGCTTATACAAAATATAATAAAAAAAGTAAGTAGCTTATTGCTTAAATTGAATCTAAAGAAAAAATACATAAATAGCCCATAGAGACTGTAGATTACCGGGTAAAGATAATAATGGGCCTTGAAAATATGAAAAGACATTCCTAGGGCGTAAAATATAATGGGTAATATAAAATATAGTAATTCA
This sequence comes from uncultured Bacteriovoracaceae bacterium, assembly GCA_913053615.1. Taxonomy (GTDB): domain Bacteria; phylum Bdellovibrionota; class Bacteriovoracia; order Bacteriovoracales; family Bacteriovoracaceae; genus UBA845. Next base: position 15,778 of record CAJXHA010000002.1, read on the forward strand.
GTGGGGATGGCTTTTTTATATTTAACTATTTGGTAGAGAGACCAAATACTTATAAGACTTAGAACCCATCTATTATCCATAAAAAAGAACCACTTTAAATCGTAGGTGAAAATACTTATATAACCCTGTAAGCTCTTAATCAGTTGAGTGCTTGCTGGAGAAGATGAAAAAATACCATGGTTATGATGGTGTAAGAAGAAAAAACTCGACCAAAGAATAATTGCAAAAATGCTTGAGGAAATAAACTTCCATCTTTGTTGGTTCTTCTTTTTTAAAATATATATGCAGTCTAAAATTATAAAGCTTACCAGAAAAGCAAGAGTCGTTTCTCTTGCTTGTGATAGTAAACAGACACAAATAAAAAAGGAAATGAAGCTTGAGCGCATGTGAAAGTAAGTCGCCATTATAGCAAGCGTTGCAGCTAGCATCTCATAGCGAAAATTAGACATATGAATAAAGTAATCTGGTAGTAAGAAAATAGGAAAGATGGCCAACCAATAGAGATTCTTCTTAGTCGGTCTTAACTCCTGTAAGGTCTTTATAAAGAATGTTAGTCCTAGAATACTAATCATATACATTGTGAAATGAATATAAAATGGAGAGTGACCAAAAACCTTTACAATGGGAGCAAGAAGGATTGGAAGTAAAAGAGGATGATCTGCAAAGTCCCCAAGTTGATACTTATGTAGGAGTATCTCTGAAAGAGAGTATTTAAATATATTAAAAAGAACGTAAGGTTTTTCTTCACTAAAATAAGGAAGGTGGAGAAACTCCCATTTAAAAATAAGAATGATACAAAATAATAAAGAGTAGATAATAAAAGTCTTATTCTTTAAAAGAGTCATATCTTATGGTCTAGGATTTGAGCAGAAATGTTAAATGTTTTTTGCAAAATTCTTCGCGTGAGAGATCATTTCGCGGATTGAAATTCCATCAACATAGTTACCAAAGAATATAATCCCTGGATTATAATTATAAATCTTTGTTCTAAGTGCTTTAACCGTTTTATAGCGTTGGTAATTATAAAAAGGAATGCCTTCTTTCCATACTTTATGAGAGCTAAATTTAATATTATAGAATAAGTCTTTTTGAGTGAGATCATACATCTCTTTAGAGTGTAGCGTTTGAAGATCATCAGCCTGAGGAGTAATGAATGTGTAACTATAATAGTTTTTATCAACGCCTCTATTAAAAATAGCGGTATTATTTAAAATCCCCATTGTCTTAAACTCAAATTGTCTTGGAAATAAAATACCAAAAGAATCTTTTAGGGCCTCAATCTCAGTATTAAGAATGTAGGTTGAAGTGCTAAGAGGAAGATAGTCTATTTTATTAAGCTCTTTTGATAATTCTGGGTACTGAGCTTGTACTAATTGAGCAGCGTCAGGAGCACTGGTACAAATAACATTATTAATATATTCATCAATAGCAGGGCTTGCGTTGAGATTAATATTCCCACTTAGTTCACTTGTGAGTTTATCAATTAAATCCTGCATCCCATTTTTAAATGAAATACTTGTCGCTTTATGTTTTTGAGCTCGTTTCTTCTTTAATTCTTTGAAAAACTGAAGGTAGTTACCTTTAAAGGACTTTTCAATTTTAAAGATAGAAAGAAAATGTAATTGGTCGCTAGTTGTTGCGTAGATTCCACTTAAAGCAGAACTTAGAACTTCATCACAGACTTTATTTCCAAGTAGGGGAAGGAAAAATTCTTTAACACTCATTTCTTCTGCAATCTGTGGTGTTTTTTTTAATACTCTAAAAAGAATTAAAAGAATCTCATAAATACTAATCATTTTAAGATTCTTTAAACTTCCTCTCCATATTTTTCGTTTTAATTTTTTATTGGCACCAATATAGTCAATATTTAGTTCTTGAATTAATTCCATCACATCAGCATTCGTAAACACTGCGTTCGCTGCTTGTTCCGCTAAGCCATGCTCAGACTTAACAGTTCCAATTTTTCCGCCTGTTTTTGAGCTTAGCTCATAGAGGACAACTTGATGGCCATACTTTTTTAAATAATAGGCCATTACTAAGCCGGCAATACCAGCTCCGTAAATATGAAATGGAACTCCTTTTTTATGAGTTCCAATTGGACCTGTGCTAATTTGCATTTTAAGACTTTAGAGTACTTTCAAGATCACCTGAATCATACATTTCAGTAATAATATCGTTTCCACCAATTAACTTACCTTTAAAGTAAAGTTGTGGAAAAGTTGGCCAGTTAGAATATTCCTTAAGGCCTGAACGTATATCCATATCTTCTAAAATATTAAATGTTGTGAACTTAACATTGATATGCTTTAAAATCGCCACTGTATTGGCAGAGAATCCACATTGTGGCATTTGCTCATTTCCCTTCATGAAAAGAACTATATCGTCAGACTTAATTATTTTTTCAATTCTTTCAGTTAACTCACCACTCACACTATCAGGACTTAATTCTTTTGAGTGTGCTTCTTGGTTTAAAATATTAAATGGATTATCGTTGCTCATAATTACTCCTGTAGTTTATCTTTAGTCATTGTTTTAATTTTTACAGCATGAATAAGGCTTTTAAGATCTTCTTTTAAAATGTCCATCACCATCTGGTGTTGATCAATTAAAATCTTCCCCTTGAATTCATCACTGTAAACTCTTATGTCTAAGTGATCCATAGTACCCGTGAGGTCACTAACTTGAACCACAGAGTCTTGTAGTTTTGATTCGATTAGTTTTTTTACGTGCTCTAAGTTATCCATAGTTTAAATATCCCTTTAAATCATAAAGCTAGTGGCCAAAGTAGCTAAACGCAATAGTACCGTAATTCGACCTAGAAGTTTATGTTTTTTTAAGTGGCTATTGTCTCCATTCATGATTTTACTTCCATAGTTAGCAGCAATAACATAAAGAAGCACCGTGCTAATTGCTAATGATACATGGATGTTTAGAATTGCTGGGTTTTGCATAGCCTTGCTTGCTTTAGCAATAGCACCGCGTGTGAGTTCGATTTGGAGTATTAAGATAATATCCCAGATGATAACAAGCTTCATGATTTTAGAGTGTTTCCAACGATTTTTATTGGATCCAAAAACATGGCTCACACCGTATAGCATTAAGAGGACTATTATTATAGATTGTACTTGAAAAATTATTTGAGACATATTTATATCCTTGAGTAATAATAAATTCCCAAATTTTTTACGGATAGACAAGATGAGTGATTTAGGCAAATGGGCCATTATTGATATTGAAACAACTGGAATTGATGCAAATTACGATAAAATTATCGATATTGGCTTCTTACAATTTGATGGTACTAAGCTGGTACAGACATATTCTAGTCTGGTGCGTTCTGATCAAAAAATATCTAAATTTATCCAAAAGCTTACTGGCATTAAAGAAAGTGAGCTTAAAAAGGCTCCAGCTTGGTCAAAAGTAGAACCTGATTTTCAAGAATTAAAGTCACATGCCCTAATTGCACATAACGCAGCATTCGAAGAAAAATTTCTAAAAAAATATTTAGAACCTCTTGAAGGGGAAGATTACTTTTATGACTCGATGCTTTTTTTGGCACTTTTATTTCCGGCAAAGAGTACTTTAAACCTTGAAAGTTTTCTTATTGATTTAAAAATTAAAGAAAAAGAAGATCATAGGGGGCTTGCAGACTCAATTGATCTTTTAAAAGTTATGCTCTTAGCAACATATATAACTCAAAAAGATAGTGAGTTTAATTTCTTTCTTAAAGATAAAATGAGCGATTTTAATAGTGAAGATTTTTGGTTTAAAAAATTCTTTAATTTGGAGTCTGAAGACCTATTAACGATTGCTGAACAGATTGAATACGATTTAATTGAAAGTTATGAAGCATATAAGGGAATAAAAAGCTTTGAAGATGAAAGCTATGACTATGACCCTGTTGCAAAAGAGTTTAGTGGAGAAAATATACAAAGTATTCTGACAAATGAAGAGAGACTAAAAACTTTCTTTCCCGCTTATAAATATCGCGACTCACAAAAAACCATGTCACTAAGAGTAGGGCAGTCATTTAAAAATAGAATTCACTCTATCATCCAAGCTCCTACGGGAACAGGTAAGACCCTTGGTTACTTACTTCCAAGTGCATTATTGGCAAAGAGTAAGGATGAACCAGTACTAGTGTCTACAGGAACTAAAACATTACAAAACCAAGCAGTTGAAAAAGACATCCCTCAACTCTATAAGATTTTAGGGGTTACACCTGATGATCTAAGAGTAATTCGTTTATTTGGTTCAAAGAACCACTTATGTGAACTTAAATTTAGAAATCTTGAACGAGAAGATCTTTTAAGCCAAATGATGGGTTTTGATGAGGCTTATAGTAAAGCTTATTTTGAGACATACTTCTTTTATAATAGTCATTTAAAAAACTATAATAAAATTTTAACTCGAGAAAGTGTTCCTTTCGTCTTAAAAAAAATAAATAAAGAGTTTAAAGAATTAGATGAAGAAATAGCTGTGGATTTTAGGGCCTGTACTGGAAATAAATGTCCCTTCAGAGGTGATTGCACTTATTTAAATGGTTTAAAAAAATCTAAAGAAGCAAACCTTATCATTGGTAATCATGCTCTTATGCTTTCATGGCCAAGAGGAATGGAAAAACCAAAGTATGTTGTCATTGATGAGGCCCATAAACTTGAAGGGGAAGTTACAAATGCTTATACGCTAGTACTTTCTCAAAAAGATATTGATCAATTTGGAACTCAGTTAAATAGCAATATCGGGTCACTATTTTATATTTTTGGACAATTAGAAGCAGAGCCGGAAGAGAAAATTAAAAGAATTCGCTCTGAAATTCAATCTTTGAGTTCAATTATTAATGATCATAAAGATCCATTACTTGAATCAATTGAGAGAACAATTAAAAAACAAAGAAATTATACAGATATATATTGGAACGAAATTCCAATGATTAAAAAAACACAATTAAATAATAATTTAGAAAGTGCCATTTTTAATCATATAGAGAGTTTAAGCTTTGTCTTTCAACAGTTGTATGATCTTTTAACTCCTTATGCTGTGAAGTGGGATCCTCAAACACTAGGGGATAATGAGAGTTTACTAAGTGCATGGTCTACTTTTGAAAGGCTCTATTCACAAGTTGAAAATGCTTACACAGTAACTCAAATTTTAATTCAAGAGAAAAAAGACCTCGTTTCAAGTATCAAGTTTCATGAAGAGTACGGTTATGAATTTAATATAGCTCCAATTAATGTTGGAGAGATACTTTATGAGAATGTAATTAAGGATGCTGAGTCTTGTGTTTTTACTTCGGCCACTCTAGCAAATCACGATGGAAGCCGTGGTATGGCCAGTGTCGAGTGGATGACTGGTTATCGTTATGTTGAAGCTGAAAAAAGATTTCAAAGCGCAATGTTCTTAGATAATGATTTTGATTATAAAAAGAATGTAAAAGTTTTTCTCGCTTCAAATGTACCAGCAATATACTCTTTGGAATATGTTGAGACAGTGCTAAATCCGTTAATAAAATTAATTAAGGAAATTGAAGGAAAGACACTTTTATTATTCTCTTCAAGAGTGCGCTTTGAAAAAGCAATCGAGATCATTTTAGATAAAGTTGAAACTGAAATGTCTTTATTTGTTCAAGGAATGGGACAAAGTGTGGTTGAGGATTTTAAACAAGCTGAAAATGGAATTCTCATTGGAATGGAATCTTTTGGAGAAGGGATTGATATTCCTGGTGATAAATTAAAATTAGTTTATATTGATAAAATTCCAGATCTTCGTAGAGACTTAATCATTGATGAGAGAAGAGATTTCTATGCTAGAGAATTTGGAAATGAATTTGTGGACTACTTTTTATCTCATCGAACCCGCTCACTTCATCAAAAATTAGGTCGACTGATGCGAAGGCAAAGTGATTCAGGTGCTGTGATTATTACTGATCCACGTATTGGTAAGTGGAAAAGAGGAACATTAGATACTTTTAACCAAATGATGTTGCCATATAATATTGAGTTCAAAGATCTAGAGGTTGCTTGTTCAGAAGCGAGAGACTTTATTAAAGGTATGTAATATTAAGCACTTATATTGATTTTCTGTATAGATACCTATAATTATTACTCATAGATGGGTTTTTAATTGTGCAGCGCAAGAATTTCTGGTAACTTGTGCTCACTTATGAAGATAACTAAAGCCCTATTTATTATATTCTCCCTTACTCTTTTAAACACAGCTGTGGCAAATACAACGACTATTCGCTATCAATATGTAACTGTTGTTAAGGAGATGTTAGTGCAGAGAGCTTTAAATATCTCAGAACTTAATAAGCAAACACCTTTTGATTATATCAAAACCATTACAAAACAAGCGATTTCCAATATTAAATATTCTGAAATTCCTATTGAACTTAGTGAATGCGTAGAGATTATGAAAGCAGATCTTGAGCAAAGAAGTATCTATATGAGTCATCAAGAGATAGTGGAAACCATTGTTGCGGCAGTGAACTCTTAATATTTCCTATTCAAATAAATAGCTATTTAAATAAGTAACTATGATCAACTTGGAAGTTCTTAAGCATTTCAATTTCTACGCTTATTCCACCTAGTAAATCGGCCTTATAAGGTATTTGAAAATATTTACTTAAATAAAAGTCATGGCCTTGACCATGTGGATTGGAAAGTCTGTCTTCATCAAAGAGTTTAAAGTGAATCGCCTGTACTTCATGGCCGGTTCGCATTTTTATTGCTCTTGGTTCGGAGTTAACTAACTCTACATGAACCATCCCTTCAATAAATGGTGCTTCATATTTCCAAATATTGGGAGATGTAATAACTGCATATGGTGTTCTGTGAACAGGATCTGGTTTTCTGTGCTGAGTCATTGCAAGATTAGATGCAAAGCTCGGAGTAGAGATATGAAACTTATTATTAATAACTTTTTCAAACTCACCACTGCCAAGTTTTGAATTAAGGGAGTAGTGAACTGTTTTATCTTTTTGATTAATGACATAACGCTCTGTGCTTTTTTTTGCGCCTAGGGATCTTTTGATGCGCACACTAATAGGTTCAAATTGGTAACTCAACTCGTAATCAACATAGATTTTTAAAAACTCACCCGTCTCAACTCGAGAAAGAATTTCGCTATTAAAGGTGTAATTGCCTTGTGGGCTTGAGTCTTGGAAGAGTTTAAAGAACTCTTCACAATAAGTGTTCTTATCTTTGATAAAATTAAATTTTCCTTCCAATATTTTTTCTTGAAAACCCATGGTCTAAATCCAATATTAATTTAGTTATGATCGTGATCAATCTTAATTAAAACATTTAATTAATTCAACTATTGTACACTCTGCTGCATTGTCATCTACGGCTTATCTGTGTTAAATTATCTATCAAATTACGTAATATTCATAATGATTTTTAAAGGAAATTGCTGCAATGATCAAAATCAAAAAGGGTCTAGATCTTCCTATTGAGGGAAGCCCTGAACAAAAAATCTATGATGGTCCAAATGTTACAAAATTCGCACTCATTGGTGATGACCTAGTTGGAATGAAACCAACTATGGAAGTTAAAGTTGGTGATCAAGTTAAGATTGGTCAATTACTTTACACTGATAAGAAAACACCTGGTATTCGTTATACCTCACCAGCTTGTGGTGAAGTGATCGAACTTAACCGTGGTGAGAAGAGAGCTTTTCAATCAGTTGTGATTAAAGCTACTGGCGATGATCATGTTACTTTTGAAAAATACAAAGGTGGAGATGTTTCTCAATATTCAGAGCAAGATGTGAGAGACTTTCTTAATGAAGCAGGTATGTGGGCTTCTTTAAAAAGAAGACCATACTCAAAGGTTGCTGTACTTGATGAAAAACCAAGTGCAATCTTTGTTAATGCAATGGATACTCATCCATTAGCTGCTGATCCGCAAATCGTTCTTGCAAATCAAGACAAAGCTTTTAATAAAGGTTTAGAAGTACTTAAAAAGCTTTGTGATACTGTTTATGTTTGTCATGCAGATGGAGCGAAGGTTCCTTTTATTGATGGTGTAAAGACTGAAAGCTTTTCAGGACCACACCCTGCAGGCTTAACTGGAACACATATTCATTTCTTAAATCCAGTTGGTGAGAGTCGCTTTGTATGGTCGACAAATTACCAAGAAGTGATTGCAATGGGGAAATTATTTGAAACAGGTCAATTATACCTTGAAAGAGTTATCTCATTAGCGGGACCTGTTGCAAGAAACCCAAGATTAATTAAGACAAGATTAGGGGCTTCAATTGAAGATTTAACAAAAGGTGAAACTTTTGAATCTGAAGAAGTAAGACCAATTTCTGGTTCTGTATTTGGAGGGCGTAAAGCAACTGGACCGTTTGCTTACCTTGGAAGATTTCACCACCAAATTTCATTACTTAGAGAAGGTCGTGATAGAGAATTACTTGGATGGCATAGTCCTGGTTTTAATAAATTCTCTGTAAAGCCAATCTATGTAACTGCATTATTAAAAAAGAAGTTTGGCTTTGATACCAATGCCAATGGAAGCTTAAGATCAATTGTTCCAATTGAGTCTTATGAAAAAGTAATGCCATTAGATATTTTACCGACTCACTTACTAAGAACACTTATGAGTGGGAATACAGAAATGGCTGCGAAGCTGGGTGCTTTAGAGTTAGATGAAGAAGATCTTGCATTATGTACTTTTGTTGATCCATCTAAGAATGATTTTGCTCCTAAACTTCGTGATAGTTTAACGACGATAGAGAAGGAAGGTTAAGATGAAATTTCTAAGAGATTTATTAGATTCAGTTGAGCCTCAATTTCATAAAGGTGGAAAATTAGAAAAATTATATCCACTATACGAAGCGATAGATACTTTTGCTTATACTCCAGGTGAGGTAGCACATGGTAATACTCACGTTCGTGATGGAATTGATTTAAAAAGAACAATGATTTCAGTTGCGATCGCTCTGGGACCATGTGTACTTTGGGCATTATATAATACGGGTTACCAAGCAAACTTAGCTCTTGCTTCAAGTGGTTTAGAGGCCACTGGATGGAGAGCAGGAATCATGTCTATGATTGGTTTAGCTCATGACCCAAGTAATTTAATTTCTAATTTTGTTTACGGGTTCTTATTTTTCTTTCCTATTTTTCTTGTGACTCAGATTGCAGGTGGGACTTGTGAGATGATTTTCTCGATTGTGAGAAAGCATGAGATTAATGAGGGATTTTTAGTAACAGGTTTACTTTACCCACTAACGCTTCCTGCAACAATTCCTCTATGGCAAGTTGCTGTTGGAATTATCTTCGGTGTTGTTATTGGAAAAGAAGTTTTTGGTGGTACAGGGAAAAATATTTTCAACCCAGCTTTAACTGCCAGAGCGTTCTTATTCTTTGCATACCCAGCACAAATTTCAGGTGATGCTGTTTGGACAGCGGTTGATGGATACACTGGTGCTACTGCACTTGCTCAAGCTGCCGCTGGTGGTGTTGATGCAATTGGTTGGTCTTGGCAAGATGCTTTTATCGGACTTGTGCCAGGATCTCTAGGTGAGACTTCAACACTACTTATTTTAATTGGTGCAGGTTATCTGCTTTCAACTGGAATTGGTTCTTGGAAAATTATGCTTTCAATGCTTTTAGGTATGGCCGCAACAGCTACACTTTTTAATGTTATTGGAAGTGATACTAATCCAATGTTTGCAGTTCCTTGGCACTGGCACTTAGTAATTGGTTCATTTGCATTTGCTTGTGTGTTTATGGCAACAGATCCAGTTAGTGCTTCAATGACTCCTAATGGGAAGTTTATTTACGGATTTTTAATCGGTGTTCTAGGTGTACTTATCAGAGTTGTTAACCCTGCTTATCCTGAGGGATGGATGCTAGCGATTCTTTTCATGAATGCTTGTTCACCACTAATTGATTATTTTATTGTAGAAAGAAATATTAAAAGAAGGATGGCAAGAAATGGCTAAGGGGAATCAAGTAGGAAAAACACTATTAGTCGCAGGACTTTTATGTTTTGTTTGTTCAATTATTGTTTCGATTACAGTTGTTACGTTGAAACCTCAACAGGCCAAGAATGCTGAAATCGATTTTAAGAAAAACGTTCTTAATGCTGCTGGTATGTTAGAGCCAGGTGATGATGTTGAAGAGAAGTTTAAGCAGATTCAAACTGTTATGGTTGATATTGAAAGTGGTACTATCACTGACGCTGTAAACCCAAAGAACTTTGATCAAAAATCTGCTGCAGCTAATCCAAATTATTCAGTTAAGATTCCAGCGGATAAAGATGTTGCTGGTCTGAATATGAGATCTAAGTATGCAAAGGTATTCTTAGTTAAAGATGGTGATGAAGTTAAGAAAATCATTCTTCCAATCTCAAGCATGGGGTTATGGGCAAGAATGTATGGATTCATGGCTCTATCTGGCGATACGAATACAGTTGAAGGTTTTGCTTATTACCAACACGGAGAGACTCCAGGTCTAGGTGCTGAAGTTGATAATCCTAAATGGAGAAAGCAATGGGTTGGGAAAGAGATTTATAACTCTGACTGGGAGCCGGTTGCTGGTGTTGTTAAGCAAGTAAATAAACCAGATCATCAAGTAGATGCTTTAAGTGGTGCAACCATTACTTCAAATGGTGTTGATACTTCACTAAAGTATTGGTTTGGAGAACACGGTTATAAGAAGTTTCTTGCTAACGTAAGAAATGGAGGTCTGTAATGAAAGTAAAAGAATTATTATTTAAACCAATTTTTAAAGATAACCCAATTGCATTACAAATTCTTGGAGTTTGTTCTGCACTTGCGGTAACAGTTCAATTAAAGAACGTTGTGGTTATGTGTGCTGCTGTGACTTTAGTAACGGCACTATCAAACGTTGGTGTATCTTTAATTAGAAATCATATTCCAGGTAGTATTCGTATTATTGTTCAAATGACGATCATTGCTTCTCTGGTTATTTTAGCAGAGCAATTTCTTAAAGCTTATTTATACGATCAGTGGAAAACCATGGCCGTGTACGTAGGACTAATTATTACAAACTGTATCGTTATGGGACGTACTGAAGCATTTGCAATGAAAAATGGTCCAGTGGCAAGTTTCTTTGATGGTATTGGGAATGGTCTTGGTTACTCATTCATTCTTATCGTTGTTGGTTTTTTCAGAGAGCTTTTTGGATCTGGAAAGATTTTTGGATTTACAGTTCTTGAAATGACTAAAGACGGTGGATGGTATCAAGGTAATGGTTTAATGCTTTTACCTCCAAGTGCCTTTATTATTATTGGTTTAATCATTTGGGCAATTAGAACAAATGATCCTTCTCAAATTGAAGAATCAAATTAGGAGTAGATGATGTTAGAGCATTATTTAAGTATTATTGTAAAAGCTATATTTATTGAGAACCTAGCACTTTCATTCTTCTTAGGAATGTGTACGTTCTTAGCAGTATCAAAGAAAGTATCAACTGCACTTGGTTTAGGTGTTGCGGTTATCGTTGTTCAATGTGTGACGATTCCTGTGAATAACCTTTTATACACTTACTTTTTAAAAGAAGGTGCACTTGCTTGGGCCGGTTTCCCAGAAGCAGACCTTTCTTTTCTAGGTTTAATTTCTTATATCGGTGTTATTGCAGCGATGGTTCAAATCTTAGAGATGGCGTTAGATAAATTCTTCCCAGCTCTTTATAATACTCTTGGTATTTTCTTACCATTAATCACTGTGAACTGTGCCATCTTAGGTGGATCATTATTCATGGTACAAAGAGATTATAACTTTGGTGAATCTATTGCCTACGCATTTGGTGGTGGAATTGGTTGGGCCTTAGCAATCGCGATCTTAGCTGGGATCAGAGAGAAAATGGATTACTCTGATGTTCCTGCGGGATTAAGAGGCTTAGGAATTACTTTTATGACAAGTGGACTTTTAGCAATTGTTTTTATGGCTTTTGCTGGAATTAAATTATAGGACTAAATTATGAATGAAGTAGTATTAGGAGTTGCAATGTTCACTGGGGTTATTATTGCCCTAGTAGTATTGATTTTAATCGCTAGATCTAAGCTAGTTCCTCAAGGTGACATTAATATCAATATCAATGATGAGAAAGATATTAAGGTTAGCCCAGGACAAAAGCTGCTTGGAGCACTAGCTGGTGAAAAACTATTTTTATCTTCTGCCTGTGGTGGTGGTGGAACCTGTGGACAGTGTTTGGCCAAAGTAACTGAGGGTGGAGGAGATATCTTACCAACAGAAAGATCTCACATTACAAATCGTGAAGCTAAAGAAGGCTGGAGACTTGCTTGTCAGGTGACTTGTAAGCAAGACATGAAAGTTCACGTTCACGATGAAGTATTTGGTGTTAAGAAGTGGAAGTGTAAAGTTAAGTCTAATGACTCTGTGGCAACTTTCATTAAAGAGCTTGTTCTTGAATTACCAGCTGGTGAGTCAGTTCCTTTTAGAGCTGGTGGTTTTATCCAGATTGAAAGACCAGGTGGACTTAATATCGACTTTAAAGACTTTGCTGTTGAAGATGAATATAGAGAAGATTGGGATAAGTACAATCTTTGGCAATATAAATCATATACAGATGAAGAAGTTGTAAGAGCATACTCTATGGCAAATTATCCTGAAGAAAAAGGGATTATTATGTTAAACGTACGTATTGCAACACCTCCACCAAGAGTACCAGATGCTCCTCCAGGGAAAATGTCATCTTATATTTATAACTTAAAGCCAGGTGATGAATGTACAATTTCTGGTCCATTCGGAGAGTTCTTTGCTCGTGATACAGATAAAGAAATGGTCTTTGTTGGTGGTGGAGCTGGTATGGCACCGATGAGATCACATATTTTTGATCAATTTAGAAGAATTAAAACTGATAGAAAAGTAACTTTCTGGTACGGAGCTCGTTCTAAGAGAGAAATGTTCTATGTTGAAGATTTTGATATGATTCAAAGAGAGAATGAAAACTTTAAGTGGCATGTGGCACTTTCAGATGCTCTTCCTTCGGATAATTGGGAAGGATATACTGGATTTATCCATAACGTTCTTTTCGAAAAATATCTTAAAGATCACCCTGCTCCAGAAGATTGTGAGTACTACTTATGTGGACCTCCAATTATGAATGAGTGTGTTATTAATATGCTCTTAGACCTTGGTGTTGAGCGTGAAGATATCATGCTTGATGATTTTGGTGGTTAAGCTGATACATTGCTTCTGCGAAGCCTAAAGGTATTGGGATTCATGGAAGCTTTTCATTCAAATATGCAAATGCATATTTGAATGAAAAACCAAGAAGCAAGTTTTAAAGAACTATTATAAGAAAAGGATGCCTTAGCATCCTTTTTTATTGCCCAAACTTAAGGCTAAGCTATTGAAATCATGCCCATTTTCAAGTTGAGTTTTCACTCAAAAATACCGATATGAATTTATGAAATTTATACTCCTCATTTTAGCATTATTAAGTCATTTCTCTTTTGCTCAAGATTTTGAAAATACGCAAGAAATGATTGAAATATGTTTAGAAGAGTTTGATCGTAATGAATTACTTTTTCCTTTGATCAGTCCAGAAGGTGTTACTATTTTAGAGAGTGTAGGAACTTCAAATTATCAACTCTCAATGGATAGTAGTTTTACACAAGCTCAAGCCAATGAATTAGAAGCACTAAAAGAGCAATGTATTCAATTATTTCAAAGTCAGTTATTAATGCAATTTCAAATTGGAAGCGTTGCCGATAGTTATAAATGTGCCACTCAAGTCCAAGCGATCTATGCTAAAGGTGATGGCCTAAACGATTTAATTGGTGATTTAAAAGATTTAACCAGTGTCATGCGAGCACAGTTCATAGAAGATACCGATAATTGGAGTCAAGCTCGTAGAAGAAATGAGCAATTGGCCCTAAGAAATGGAAAACGTTTATTAGAAACAAACTTAGAGATCTTTAATGAGGTAAATGACTTAGAGCCACCAGTAACGAGTGAAAATGAGTTCATGTTAAGAACAGTCAAAAACCCAGGATTAAATCCACAAAGTTTTACCCGTAACGCTCAAGTTCTAGAGGTAATGCTTCAATGCACTTTAGATGCAAATAAAACTTCAATTAGTTCGGTTGGAATGATGAGGCCATGCCTTGAAGAGAATGGTGTAAGCTTAAGTCGTGAAGAACAAGAGTATTATCGAGGTTATAGTAATTATCTTGTAAATGCATTTAATAGTTCAGCTTTAAAGCAAGCGGTTAATGCCTTGGCTCCTGCTGCAGTTCCTAATAGGCTTATTAGTTGTAGTGGTGGGGGAAATTGTCTAGCACAATTAACCGATGAAGAGAAAAGATTAAAATTAATTCACCTAAAAGAGCTTGCCGCTAAGATGGCCAATCCAAGTGATACGATGACTAGTGAAGAGTTTTATATTTTAAGTTCTTTTATGCCTTCGAAAAAACAGGTCACTACTTTAATGGTAAAGGATCATAATGGAAATTACTTACCTGTAAAAGAGATGTCTCCCGGTGAAGGATTTGAAGCAAGCTTGGCCATTGGTACTAAGTTATTTCAGGGAGACAATCGTCAACCTGAAGGTTTTATGCGTACAAATTATCATGGTGATACTGGTTTAGCGAAACAGTATTTTAAAATGGATGTGATGTATCCTGAGAATGAATCAGAAGATAGTGAGCTTTATAGAGGAGTTCGTGAGATGCGCACCCAATTAGGTCAAAGTCGAGTGGGGCAAAGTCGCAATGGATCTCGTTTAGGTATTGGGGGACAAATACGTATTCATCCCGAAGAGGGAGGCTCTATTGGGTGTTTGATTCTACCTAATGAAGAATCAACTATGATCTCTTCAATTGCTCATCGAGAAAATCAAAGTGGCACTATGGTGAGTAATGGTAATAACCCAAGTATGATGACAATTCCATTTGAGCTGACAGATGAGAATCTAGACTTCTTCTCACAAAAGATTCAAGACTCAAGTGGAGAAAGTGGTCATATAAAGTTTTGGAATCAATTAAAAGCACAAGAGAAAGAACTTAATTACTCTTATGCTATACCAGTTAATCGAGTCCTTGATTAATTAGTCTTGTATGTATTTAAGATAGTCTTCGTGGACAACCGCCTCTTTGTAGGCTGCTGCGGCTTTAATGTATTTAAGCTTATAATCAAGTAACTCTAGCTTAGCATCAACTGTTTTCTGTTCTCTTAAGTTTAAGAGAATAAGATCACTATCCCCATTAAAGAACTTTATTCTTTCTGCTTTTTCTAGTTTTTGAGCATACTTAATTTCTAATTGGCTTGTTTCAATTTGTTTGGTTAGATTAAGCAATTTAATCTGCAGTTGAGAAAGGTAGTTTTTAAATTTGTCCTGATAAAAACGCTGTTCAATTTTTATTTTATCTTGTTTTAATTTACTAATTGCAAGATCTGAATCAATTTTTCTTCTTTCAATAGGTATTTCAAGATCGAGCATGATCTTTTGTTCTTCTCCACGGTAGGATTCAAGACCTTCTCCTTGGTCTTTTGCACTTGAAAGCTTTAGGTTAAGCTTGGGAAGAGTTTGGTTATCTTTAAACTCTATTTCATTTTCATACTGCTTAAGGGCCAAATCAAAAATGCGAAATTGTGGGTTTCTACTTAGGGCCCTTTCAATTTCTTGTTCAAACTGTTCACTTTTAACTTCAATCTCTTTGAATTCAAGTTTGTGATCTTTATCTTTGACTAGCTTCGTTTTACCTTGGTCATCTCTAAAAAATAAACTTAAGTAGATTCTTGCTAGGTCTAGGTCCTGTGTTGCTTTAAGGAGTTTATTCTTTCTTTTGGTTAGGTACTGTAAGTTCTCTGTTATATAAATGCGAGCGAGATCACCTTTTCTTGCTCTTTTTTCAATAGCTGTTTGTTGATCTTTAGAAAGCTTATACAGATCAGAGTAAACATCAGTGATTATATAATTAATGATATATTCATAATAAGCTAATTCTGCACTTTTTAATGTCTTTAATTTCTTGCTAAGTAGTTCTGTTTTACTAATATCATTTTGTAATTGCTGGTTTTTTACTTGAAGTCGATTATTGTCAATTAAAGAGTCTCTTAGTAGAGAGAAGTTAATCCCTAGAAAATATTCCCCATCACTAAGAGTTTCATGCTCTTTTTCGTAAACGGGTATCTCTCCCTCTGAACGACGATAGCCACCTTCTAATTTAGAATTAAAGTAGGGAAGTGGTTTGACAAGTTTTAAGGATGAGTAATCACCATCATAATATCCATCGACTCTTTGTTGTGAGTTACCAATTAATTTGGAGTCAAATGCACCTTGGTTCTTGGTGAATTTTCGACGGTTAATTTTATACTCAACTTTTGCTTTTTGAATTTCTGGATAGTGTTTTATAGAAGAGCTTAAAACTTTTTCCAAATTCACCGCTAAAAGCGATTGAGAGTATATTAATAGGATAAGACTACTTATTTTCAGCATCAATATCCTTCCCTTTATAGTCTTCTTTTATGGCATTCTTATCTTCAAGAGATATAGGAAAACCATTTAACTTTCTCCAAAGCTCAAAGCCAATACTCACTTCATTAAGTAAAAGCCAAGAAAGAACTCTGGTTCCTTGACGAAGATATTTAGAATCTGGCCATTGTTCATCTTTATCCGGAACGATAATCACTCTAAATTTCCCATTAGCAGAAACACTCGGGTCAGTAGATTTAACCACTCCTCCAAATGTTCCAATTGCGACTGAAGGCCATCCACTAAATTGTACCGCAGGCCAACCCTCAAATTGTAGACGGGCTTTATCCCCAATTTGAATCAGGGGGAGATCATTTCCATCAACATAGATTTCAACCGCATTACTTTCTACTTTAGGCACAAAACTTGCTATTTTTTGATTCTTCTTCACTTGAACAGAGCCTGAACCATAAAGAACATTTAAGATAGTACCATCTCTAGGGGCCGTAATTAATTGAGTCTCTTGACGTGATAACTTTACTTCTGCTTTTGCAAGGGTTGAGGCCGCTTCAGCTTCATTTGATAATAACTTTTGATATTCAATTTTAGCTTTCTCATACTTTGTTCTAGCACTGAGACCTTGTTCATAAAGTTTCTTTTGACGATCAAAATTTATGAGTGCCGTTTCACTGGCAGCTTTATAGGCTTCATACTTCTTATAGGCAGCATCTCTTTCAAGTTTTAAACGAGTAACATAATTAGGGTCATTATCAACAATCTCTACAATAGGATCACCTTTTTTTACAAATGCTCCGTCAGAAATAAACCATTGATTTATTCTTCCATCAACAGTGGCATTGATAGACTGAATTCGATCATTAGGACTAAAGGCAATCACTTTTCCACTTCCTTGAGAGGTCTGAACCCAAGGAACAAATGTGAGAATAATAATTAAAGAGATAAAAAAGAAAAATAAAATTCTATTTAAAAATAATTGCCACTTAGGGATATAGAGAGATCTTAAAATTTTACCTTTATTACTAAGCATTTAAGACTCCTTATCCAGATCTATTAACTCAAAGCTCTCACAAGCACTTACTGTACAAGTAGAAATGACACCAATTCGATTTTCTTTTAAAAGATCTATTATCATATTACGCTCTCTCTCTGAGAAAACTTTAAATGTTGGGGTAAGAACCAGAAAAAGTGGTCTAAAGAGGATGGCACGTATTATCTCTAGTTTAAGAATACTCTTATAGCTTAATGGTGAACCATCAGAATTTAATGTTGTTTGCAGGCCTTGATCAAGAATTGCAATGGAATTATCTAGTTCTATCTTTTCTAAAAGTTCATTGAGAAATTTCACATCAATATCTTCTTTTAATAATAAGTTCTCTTCAATACTGGCCCTAATAATTTCAGGTCTCTCTAAGAGGTAAAAATTTCGAATCATCAGATAATCAGTGCGATCGATATCACTGATACACTTAATATGAAAATGACCTCTTACTATTCGACGATAACCTTTAAGAAGTGCAATAAATGTATTGATCTTCGCATTGTCCTTAGAGGTTATTAAGTAATAATTATGAGGCTCTAATTGAAAATTAAATGTGTAGATCTCACCAGAGTTATTTTTAACTTGTAATTCATTAAGGTGAATACGATTAGACATAATAATCGAAGACTCAGTATCTTCAATTTCATAAAAGATATTTAATTTATCTAGGGCCGCAGTTAAGTCATACATTTTTTCTAAGATTTTTCCAAACTTAGTTAAACTCGTTAGAATCAGAGTCACGATAATTTCAGCAGCTACTAATTGTCCCATGGATAATTGTCCAATAACAACTAGATAACCACCTACACCAAGAACAAAGGCACTTAAAAAAGCATAGAGGATAAAGAGGCCCATAATCTGAGAGAAAAGATAACGGAAGTGAGTCTTTCTCGCTTTGAGGTATTGAAAAGTATACTCCTCTGACTTTGTTAGTGCAAAACTCGCATGTCTTCTAAATAGTGTGTGAATACGACTAATTTCATTAATCCAATTTCCCATATCATACTTTGCATAAGACTCATTGATAGCGGATTTAATAGCGGCTTTTCCTAGTAGCTTCCAGATTAAAATTAATGAGACGATCAGTATTAAATCAAAAATTAAGAAGTATGGGTGATACAATGAAATAAGTATCATACCAACAAATAATTGGAGTGAAATGAAAACTCCGTCAGAAAGAATAGTCGTCATACTTTTTTGAACTGTCATAATGTCATAGTAACGATGACTTAAGTTATTCTGGTTTATTTTATTAAGCTTTTTAATATTACTGCTAAGAATTTTTTCTACAATGGTTAAACTCATCTTTGCAAAGAAATGCTGTTGAAAAAACTCGAGAGTCTTTAAAAGCAAAGCATTTAAGAAAACATTTATTCCAAGGATAAAGAGTAGTAAAAAAGAAAGGACAATAATAGGTTGAAGTAAAACGCCAAAAGTAACCGTATTAACTAAGCTTTGCACTGATACTGGTATTGCCAGAGAGATTAAACTTAGAAAGATCGATAAAATGATAACAGAGCTATAATAAGGCCTTTCTGACTTTAAGAGCTTCCAAACTATTTCAAAGTAATTTTTTTCATTATTCATAAGACTCACTTATTTAATACTAACTGTTTTTATATTAACAAACTCTCTTATGCCTTCTTCGCTGAGTTCTCTACCAATACCTGAAAGCTTTTCTCCGCCAAAGGGGAGGCGAGGGTCACTTTTCACAAAGTGATTAACAAAGACAGAGCCAGCTTGAAGTTCATTAATAAAATACTCAATGCACTCTTCATTTTTTGTGAAGATAGCACTACCAAGTCCAAATTCAGATAAGTTGGCAAGGATAATGGCCTCATCACTATTTTTAAACTTTGAAACAACAGCAACTGGTCCAAACATTTCCTCTTTAAAGGCAGTATGTTCTGGAGTTACATCTTTAAGTATGGTTGCAGGGTAATAGGCAGATTCTTCATTTGTTATTTCACCACCTATAACAAGCTTTGCACCTTCTTGGATGGATTGAATTACTTGTTGATGGATATCATCACGAAAATCTTTAGAGGCCATAGGACCTAATTCTTTCTGCTTAGTTTGAGAAGTTAATTTCTCTATAAATGAATCATAAATTGTTTCTTGAACCAGTAGTCTTTTAGCAGCAATACAGCTTTGACCACAATTTAGAAATCTTCCCTGAACGATATTTTCAACAGCATCATCAAGATCTGCATCTTCAAAAACGATATATGGGTCAGAACCACCAAGTTCTAGGACGGTACTAATCAGTTTTTTAGAAGTTTGTTGAATGACCTTTAACCCCGCTGGAGTCGAACCGGTTAAGCTCACTCCTTGAATTAATTCAGACTCTAGAACAGATTCCATGTTCTTACCACTCACTAAGAGTGTTCTAAATATATCTGCTGGTGCATTTATGGACTTAAATAATTCTTCAATGGCGAGAGCACAACCTGAAACATTAGAAGCATGTTTTAAGAGAGCAGTGTTACCACTAGCAATACAAGGAGTGAGAAAACGAAAGACCTGCCAGAAAGGAAAGTTCCAAGGCATAATTGCTAGGTGTACTCCTTTTGGTGAGTATCGAATAAAACTCTTAGAGGCATCAGTTTTTATGGTTTTATCTGCTAGAAAAGTCTTCGCGTTCTCAGCATAATAGCGACAAACCCAAGCACACTTTTCGATTTCGCCTACGCCTTCACTTTTTAATTTACCCATCTCATTATGCATAAGCTCAGAAAGCTTTTCTTTTTCTTTCTCTAATTGATCTGCGAGTTGATTTAATAATTTTGAGCGTTCTGTATGAGTGCTCTTTTTCCATTGTTCAAAACGATGATGTGATTTTTGAATAATTCCCTTAATCTCATCCTGATTCATCTCTTGGAAAGTATTAATGACTTCTAAATTATGTGGATTTACAGACTTCATTTTAATATATCTTTTAATTTTAGAATTCTTTTCT
>CAJXHA010000003.1 GCA_913053615.1 uncultured Bacteriovoracaceae bacterium
TTAAATCCAAAGTCGACCATGCTTTTACCAGTCGAGTTGGAGTAAAGTTCACTGATATTGGACCAAGAGAAAAAAAACTTATTAGTGATTATGTAAATGTCTTTTCAAGTAACCTCATATACCTACAGGTCTTAATTGATTCAATGTACGCGGATAAAAATAACCTAGAAAAGATTAGGTTATTAAGTGAAATACTCCAGTATGATTCAGAGTGGAAGATTTCACAGCTAAGAAAAGTGGTACAGCACGATTACATCAGTTTACAGTGGCTTTAATTTAGTTAATTTAGTTAATTTAAGTTTAGGTTAACGACAAATCTGACTTATAATGCAGATTATGAAGAAAGTTGTAATTATTGATGATGAAATCGATGTGAAGATGGTGCTAGAGTTGATGATCTCTGATGTAACAGAAGAGTTTACTTCCTTTACATCTCCAATAGATGCAGAGAAATACATAAATGAACATAAAAACGAGATCGCTATTATCATTTCTGATCATCGTATGCCTGAAATGAGTGGTGTTGATCTTTTTAAATCACTTGAAAATTTAAAAATACCATTTGCTCTCTGTACAGGAATGCATCCTGGTGAAATAGCAGACTCTATAAAAAGTGATTTATTCTATGTTATGGAAAAGCCATTCAATGAAGAAGAGCTTATTGATCTTGTGAAAAGTTTTGTAAATAAGTAACTTGGTCTTTAGTGAATTGTAAGTAATCTTGCAGCGTTTGTGCATCAACTTCCGTTTTATCCTCTAGGCTTTCAATAACAAGTTTGCCAAGTATCTCAAGCCTTAGAGTATTATTAATAAAGTCATGTCGATTAAATTCTTTCATTGCAAAATGTATTCAGTCTTTTGTTCTAACTTTTCTTTTAATTGTTTTGCAAAGGATTTAATAGTCGAGGCCATGCCTGTCTCATTAATTCTTCCTGCTAATTCATCCATTAATAGAGCACCTTTAAGATAAAAGTCTTCACTCTGATCTTCTTCCTTAACTCTGTTGATGATGTAATTTGCTTCATACTGAAGCTCACTGGTTTTCAAGCTAGTAAGATACTTTTTAAAAGTCGCTTCTTTTTCTTGAATTGCCTTCCTGGTTCTTAGTTCATCTAACGATACTACTTTTGTCATTTCCTTTTCTCCCTCTTTCTCTAACTCCATAAGATTGAGATTACTCCCATTCTTATAAGCAAGCCCTGTGCCATGTTAAAAGTCTCTCAAAACTTAAAATAAACATGCAAAAGAGCTTAAGTAAGCTAGATATAGGTTTCAAACGATGGTCTTTCAAGCGTTGTAAGCTTTTTTTTCTTCAGTTTTGTAAAGATTACTCTAAGCATTGCGCGTAAAGCTGTATTTTTTACATCGTCACTGTGTCACCAGCAAGATTTGCTGGTTCTGTTTTGCATCCACTAAAGAAAAAAATGAAGAACTTTGAAACAAATAATGTTTAAGAAGCCATAAGTAGCCAAAAATTAAGCTTTTTAGGGTAGAATAAAATCACTAAATACGTTAAATTTTTCTAAAGCTTAGGGCTTAAAATACCGATAATACTGATTGAATAGATCAACAATTTTAAAAAGAGGTTAGTGATGACATCACCTAAAATGTATATTCCAAACCCAGTTGTTATTGAACAAACTGCGCGCGGTGAAAGACAGTACGATATTTATTCTCGATTACTTTTAGATCGAATTATTTTTTTAGGAACAGAGGTAAACGATACAGTTGCTAACCTTCTTATTGCTCAAATGCTTTTCTTAGAGCAAAACGATAGTGAAGCTCCAATTCACTTTTATATTAATTCACCTGGAGGAAGTGTTTACGCTGGTCTCGGTATCTACGATATTATGCAACACATTTCATGTCCTGTTTATACTTACTGTGTGGGCCTTGCTGCTTCAATGGGATCATTACTTTTAGCAGCAGGTGAGAAAGATAATCGTTATGCTCTTCCACATGCAAGAATCATGATTCACCAACCATTAGGTGGAGCTCGTGGACAAGCTAGTGATATTGAAATTCAAGCGAAAGAAATCTTAGATTTGAAAAAACAATTAACTCAAATCTACGTTGATCACACTTCAACGGGAATGTCTTTTGAAGCCTATGAAAAAGACATGGATAGAGATCATTATCTTGATCCAGTTAAAGCAAAAGAAAAAGGTTTAATTGATAATATTATTGAACCTAAGGGAAAAGTTAGAAAGTAATTTTATATAAGTTGTAAATCAAAGAGCTAAAGGACGCATATGTCATCAAGTAAAAAGAATAGTGGAAATTATGGAACGTTACATTGTAATTTCTGTGGAAAATCACAGAAAGAAGTAAAAAAGTTAATTGCTGGTCCAGGTGTTTATATCTGTGATGAGTGTATTGAATTATGTAACGATATTATCTACGAAGATTCTGTTAAGTCAGTTTCTAAGACAGCTTTAGATAATGTACCTAAACCACATGAAATTAAAGAGCACTTAGATAATTATGTTATCGGGCAAGAAAGAGCTAAAAAGATTATTTCAGTTGCTGTTCATAATCATTATAAGAGAATTGCTCATAGACCAAGTTCAAAGAAAGGTTCTGATGACGTTGAATTAGCTAAGTCTAATATTTTATTAGCAGGTCCAACTGGTTCTGGTAAAACATTGATTGCTCAATCATTAGCGAAGTATTTAAACGTTCCTTTCGCTATTGCAGATGCAACTTCTTTAACTGAAGCAGGTTATGTTGGTGAAGATGTTGAGAATATTATCTTAAATCTCTTACAAAACTGTGATTACGATATAGAAAGAGCCCAAAGAGGTATCGTTTATATTGATGAGATTGATAAGATTGCTAAAAAATCAGAGAACCCATCGATTACTAGAGATGTAAGTGGGGAAGGTGTTCAGCAAGCTCTTTTAAAACTCGTTGAAGGAACTGTAGCAAGTGTACCTCCTAAAGGTGGGCGTAAGCATCCTCAACAAGAATTTTTACAAGTTGATACTTCAAATATCTTATTTATCGTTGCAGGTGCTTTTGTTGGTCTTGATAAGATTATTGAGCAAAGACAAAATAAGAAACCTAGTCTTGGTTTAGCTGCGAAAAAAGATGATAATAAGAAAATTGAGAAATCAGCAATAGAGCAATTAGGTGGAATTGAGCCAGGTGATCTATCGAAATTTGGATTAATTCCTGAGTTCATTGGACGTCTTCCAGTAAACGCAATGTTACAAGAATTAGATGAAGATGCTTTATTACAAATTCTTACAAAACCAAAGAATGCTATTACTAAGCAGTATCAAAAGCTATTTGAGTTCGATGGAATCGAATTAGACTTTGAAGAAGAGGCCTTAAGAGAGGTTGCTCGTACTGCTATTGATAAGAAAACCGGTGCCCGTGGATTGCGTTCAATCCTTGAGCAGACAATGTTAGACGTAATGTATGACATTCCTGCTGATGAGAAAATCGCTAAGTGTGTTGTCACTCAAGCTTCGATTCAAGGTAAGGAAAGACCGAAGTTAATTGAAGGGGAACGCAAGAAGCCAGAGTCTAAAGACTCATCAATAAAGTCAGCTAAAGACATCGAAAATGCCTCCTAAAGATGCAAATTATACCGATTCAGGGTCAGAGTGATCCTGAATTTATTACTCAGTTATCAAATAAAAAAAGCTTAGGTATTAATTTCCTAAGCTTTTTTTTTGACCTCAATCCATTTTCTTGTCAAAATATAAGTAAGCTTAGTTTGTCCATCTAAGCGAACAGCGCAGGAGGTGCTATGGCGGACAAGAAGTCATCAAACGTTAATGAGTCAAAAAACTATCCCTTACTACCACTAAGAGATGTAATTATTTTTCCTCACATGGTAGTTCCACTTTTTGTTGGAAGAGAAAAGTCAATCGCAGCGCTTGAGAAAGCAGCTAAAAATGGAAATGAACTTTTTCTTGTAACTCAAAAAGATGCGAGCGTCCTTAACCCAGAGAGAGAGGATGTTTACGATATCGGAACTGTGGTTAACATTATTCAAATGCTAAGGCTGCCAGATAATACTGTAAAGGTATTGATTGAAGGTAAGCACAGAGCAAAAATTGATAACTTTGAGTGTAAGTCTGAAGGTTACTTTGCAGATGTTACTCAATGTGAAGATGAAACAATCAATGAAGTAGAGTTAGAAGCAACTGTACGTTCAGTGAAAAACATTTTTGAGAGCTACGTTAAGCTTAATAAGAGAATTCCACCTGAACTACTTATGAGTATTTCTTCAATCACTGATCCTTCAAGATTAGCGGATATCATTGTTGCACACTTAACAATGAAAATTCCTGAGAAACAAGAAATCTTAAATGCTACTAATGTTGAAACGAGACTTCAGTTACTACTTGAGAAAATGCAAGGTGAAATTGAAGTAATCAATGTTGAAAAGAAAATTAGATCGCGTGTTAAGCAACAAATGGAAAAGTCTCAGAAAGAGTACTATCTAAATGAGCAAATGAACGCGATTCAAAAAGAGCTTGGCAATAAAGATGATGGTAAGTCAGATCTTAATGATATGGAAGAGAGACTTGCTGCTAAGAATATGCCACAAGATGCTCGTGAAAAAGTTGAAAAAGAAATCAAGAAACTTAAGTCTATGTCTCCAATGTCAGCTGAATCAGCGGTTGTGAGAAATTATGTTGATTGGATGTTAAACCTTCCTTGGCATGAATACACTGTTGATGATAATTCAGTTAAGCATGCAAAAGAAGTTTTAGATGGCGATCACTATGGACTTGAAGATGTTAAAGAAAGAATTTTAGAATACATGGCCGTTAGATCATTAGTTGATGATCCAAACCTAGGTAATGGTACAATTCTTTGTTTAGCTGGACCTCCAGGT
The DNA here is from genome assembly GCA_913053615.1 of uncultured Bacteriovoracaceae bacterium. Taxonomy (GTDB): domain Bacteria; phylum Bdellovibrionota; class Bacteriovoracia; order Bacteriovoracales; family Bacteriovoracaceae; genus UBA845. Next base: position 4,856 of record CAJXHA010000003.1, read on the forward strand.
GTTGGTAAAACATCAATCTGTAAGTCACTCGCTACATCAATGGGAAGAAAGTTCGAAAGAATCTCTCTTGGTGGTGTAAGAGATGAAGCAGAGATTAGAGGTCATAGAAGAACTTATGTTGGTGCGATGCCAGGTAAGATCATGCAAGCTATGAAGAAAGCGGGTACTGGAAATCCAGTAATCCTTTTAGATGAGATTGATAAAATGAGTTCAGATATGAGAGGGGATCCTAGTTCAGCGATGCTTGAAGTTTTAGACCCAGCTCAGAATAAGAACTTTACTGATCACTATATTGAGTGTGAGTACGATCTTTCTAAAGTAATGTTTGTTATGACAGCAAATGATATTGGTCGAATTCCAGGTCCACTAAGAGACAGAATGGAAATAATCAATATCCCTGGATATACTCCACATGAGAAACAACAGATTGCTAAAAACTACTTAGTTAAAAGAGCAACTGATAGTCATGGATTAAAAGATTATCCAGTAACAATTAAAGATACTGTTCTTATGCATATCATTAGAGGATATACAAAAGAAGCGGGTGTTCGTAACCTTGAAAGACATATGAACACAATCGCAAGAAAGATTGCCACAGATGTTGTTTCAAATGATGTTGAAAAAGGTAAGAAGTACAATGTTACCACTAAGATGACAGAGAAGTACTTAGGACCTGTTAAATTTGACTCAACTTCAATTGAAGAAAGCCCACAAGTTGGTCTCGTAAATGGATTAGCTTGGACAAGTGTTGGTGGTGAACTTTTAAATATCGAAGTTGTAACTGTACCAGGTAATGGAAAGATTCAAGTTACTGGAAAACTAGGAGAAGTAATGCAGGAGTCTGCTAAGGCCGCTCTAAGTTACGTAAGAAGTATTTCAGATAGACTTGGTGTTGACCATGATTGGTATAATAAGAATGATATCCATATTCACGTTCCAGATGGTGCGACTCCAAAAGATGGTCCTTCAGCTGGTATTACAATGGCAACTGCTTTAACAAGTGCTATTGCTAATATCCCAGTAAGACAAGATGTGGCCATGACTGGGGAGATCTCACTAAGAGGAAGAGTGATGCCAATTGGTGGATTAAAAGAAAAATTACTTGCTGCTAAGCAAGCTGGAATTCAAACAGTTGTGATTCCAGAGAAAAATAAGAAAGATCTTGCTAAGGTTCCTGATGAAATTAAGACTGGTCTTGATGTTCATCCAGTAAGCGAAGCAGAAAAAGTACTAAGAATTGCTTTAGATCTACAGAAACCAGAGGACTTTATGAAAGAAAGAGCTTTCAAAGTGCTTGATGGTGAAAATGAAGACGATAGACAACACGTAGCGAATTAAAACTGAAGTATTAATTGATGACTTCAAAATGGACGAAGAGGGAGAACAAAAGTTCTCCCTTTTTTATTTTTGCGCGTCGCATATTAAAAAAGTCTATTGACATATAAATCACTTAGAATTATTTTAAATGCTCACTTAAAAGATGGGCGTTTAGCTCAGCTGGGAGAGCGCCACCCTTACAAGGTGGATGTCGGCGGTTCGATCCCGTCAACGCCCACCATCTTTTAAAAAATCCAAAACATTTTTAATTACTTTTTAAATCAAATCCACCAAGGTTTATGACTTTTTCTAATGGCTTACGATCATTCATATGCTCATCTTCCTGCATTTTCTCTGGCAAATGAGACTTTGGAGCCTTTTTTCCCACAGCAAATGCACAAATTAGGTCATGAGTTTCACTTGGAATATTAAGCTTTTCATAGGCCTTATCATAATCGACACCACCAATTCCATGGGTGTAGAGATCTAGGTCTCTTGCTTGAAGGGTTAAAGACATCCAAGCTGCTCCACAGTCAAAATGAGCGTGCTTATTTGGCTCTCCTGTTTTATCAAAGTCTTTTTTTGAAACAATAAAGCCAATCACCGAACTATCTTTTGCCCACTTTTGATTAAAGTCATTTAAAAGGCCTAAAAACTCTTCAAAGTGCTTATCGCTTTTTCTTGCCACAAGAAAAGTCCAAGGTTGCTCGTTAAAGCATGATGGAGACCATCTCGCAGCTTCAAATAAGCTTGCAAACTCTCTTGAGGATAGTTCAAAGTCATTATCAAAGGATCGAGGTGACCAACGGTCAATAAATAGATCCTTAACTGGTGCATCGTTTTCTCTTATATTGTTCACTTTTTCTCCTTTTTTATTTTTCAATAATATAACTAGCGATTAGTCGATCATTGATAAAGTCATTCTTATTTAAAATACCAGAAACGAGTACTTTATCGCCGATATCAATTTGGGTAAATCCAACATCATCTAATGGGTCATAACTAATTTGGCTAAGTAAAACTTTTACCTTACGAAGTCCTGTATCAACTACAAAAAAATCTGTTCCAATTTTTGTGACTTTACCATTTAGAGTTGATTGTGATCTCCCTGGAATTGTGCTTTGAAAAATCAAGTCTGTATCTTTTAAGGGAGCACCTTCTTCATCAACTCCACTTACAAATATAAATGAATTGATGTTTTTAACATAAACAGTTGATGCTTCAACCTTAAATTTCTCTAATGCATCTTGATCGACAAAGCCAGTGATACGAACATCATCTCCAGGCATTAAATTATAGGAGTCATGCTCTTTTACTTCATCATCGACTTCAACGATAATTTGTTTTTTTGAGTTCTTTGGCATTACCAATATATTTTCACCTGAGCGTGAAATCACTTTTCCATGAAAAAAAACAAATTCTCCGTCTCTCTCATTCTTAGTAATTCTTGCCTTAACTGAACTTACTAAAAGAGCAAAGGCCAAGAGTGTGAAAAGTTTTTTGTATGTAAGAATACTTATTTTATTATTCATTTAATAATCCTCCTTCTTATAATTCTTTGATTGTAAACGCTTCGATATCTTTCTTTTCAAGATAGCTCGGTGTGATCATACCAGAGACTTCAATATAATCATTTTTGGCAATATCCATATAATTACGAGTGTCAATAGGATTAAAGAACATCGATTTCGTTGATACGCGAATTTTGTCAACTCCCGTTGATAAAGTAATCATATCGTCAGCGATTGAAAGTACACGTCCTCTTACAAGGACATTCATATTATCATTAGGTGAAATATAGTATGTTGTATAAGATTGAAAATCTTCTTCATCTGCAGAGCTTGCAAAGAAGTGTGTATTTAAGTTTTTTACGTAGACAGTACTTGCTTCTAGACTTCTTTTCTCTAAGAAATCTTTATCTACCATTCCAAAAACCATAACTTGGTCTTTAACTTTTAATTGATAACCTTTTTTAAAGCTATCAAAGTCATCCATTTCAACAAGGATATTTTCTCCATCGACATCCATATTAAAACCATTGGCTTGCACGTCTGTAATCTTACCATTGAGAGAAATATACTCACCGTTATCAGATGACTTATAGGCCTCTAAGGCCTCATTGGATTGACAAGCACTTACTCCTAATAGGGTAAGTGCTAAGAAAAATACTTGAAAATTTTTAAAATTCATTTTGTACTCCTTAATTGCGTTTTACAGTTGTTTCTACTTATTCTTAGAAGCGTGGAATATTAATTGAGTATGTTTTATACTCGTCATTTGTTTTAATCATCACTCTTCTGTTTTTGAGGTTGGCTTGTTGATCATCATTAGAAAGCTGGTCTTCACCTAAACTTTTAATCGTAATGTTTTGGCTTTCCACCCCATAGTCCTGTAAAATTTCTTTTACATTTTGAGCTCTTTTATAAGCGAGTTGCTTATTATAAGCTTTTGAACCAGTTGCATCGGTATAGCCTTCAATCGTAATAGTATGATCAGCTTGGTTATAGCCATTAATATCTTGTGCAATATTCTTTAATAAAACTTTTTGTTCGGCACTAACACTTGCAGATTCGCTATCAAAAAAAACTGATGGATATTTCTTAGGTAATTCTGTATCAAAGAAGCCTTGTTGCGATGACGTCGCCACAACCTTCTTTCCGTTTGAAGTTGTACTACAAGCAGCAAACGATAAAACTAAGAGTGGTATTGTTAAAAAATCCTTTTTATTTCTAATATTCATTATTTCCTCCTTATCAATAATCTAAATGATATCAATTCTAAGTGCTTGAAAGCATTGAGAAGTAAATGTGTAAGTATTTACACAAAACTAAAACATTGGCTTAAGGGAATCTTTTAAGAAATGGATTAAATTATTATTAGATTAAAACTTTTATAAAGGAGAAAATATGACAAACTTTAATTCATTAAATGCAAGACCAATCGGTGACATTTCTGAAGAGCATGTTCACCGTATCACAGACTTTTTAAATAATCTATTAGCGAACGAATACGCACTATTTACTAAAACATTAAATTATCACTGGAATGTTACTGGTCCTCGTTTTCATAGTATGCATAATTTTTTAGAAGACCAATATAAGTCTCTCTTAACTATAATGGATGATGTTGCAGAGAGAGTTAGAGTTGTTGGAGAAACACCTATTAGTACTGTAAGTAGTTTGAAAAATGCTATGGATATTACTGAAACAAACGGAGAAAGATTATCAGCTAATGATATGTTAAAGGATTTATTTGAAACTCATTTAATGATTCAAACTTCGATGAAGAATTTAGTAAAGGATGAGTCATTATTTACAGATGATCCAGGTACAGAAGATTTCTTAGTTGGATTACTTCAAACTCACGAGGAAATGAGCTGGATGATTAAGTCACATCTAGTCTAGAATAGGCCCTGAAAAGGAATAGATTAGATTGATAAAAAAAAAGCCCTCAAATGAGGGCTTTTTTTATTTGTGTAGACTTTTTAACAAAAGCTTAAATCAAGAATGAATTAATTAAAGTTTATCTCGCCTATAATATTATTATGAATTTATTAAAGAAAATTATTTTATTTTTTATTTGTATTGTTCTTTTTAAGCATGCTCAAGCGAACATGACTAACGGGCAATGGACTTCTATGAGTCACAATCGAAATGTTAATAATCCAAACTATCAGATTGTAGGAAAGCAATCACGAAGGATTATTTATCACCCTTATTCAAATGAGTTTGCAAAAGAAGGGTACAGATTCGAGAAGGAAATTAAACTTAAGGAGTATATGAATGAAAAAAGAAAGTATGACAACAGACAAAAACAGATTACTCAAAGATCTAGCGATAGGTGAGATATCGGCAATTGAAGTATATGATCGTGTATTAGAAAAAATTAATGATGCACCTGATGCTGATAGATTGAAAGAATTTAGATTAGATCACAATAAGGCCAAAAACTTTTGGCAAGACCAAGAAAGAATTGAGAACCAATCTTCTACTCAAGGATCGAATATTTGGGGGAAAGTTGCTCAGACCTTTATTGAAACGAGTAAGCTATTTGGCAACCGGGCCACACTCATGGCGCTAAAGGAAGCAGAGGAGTATGGACTTAAGCAATATCAAAAAGCTTTAAGTGATCAAATGATTTCAAGTTATCAAAAGGATCAGATTAGAAATGAATTTATTCCTAATCAAATGAGGCATGTGAATACAATCAATGCTTTAATTAGAAAAAATAGGTAATAAAAAAGCTCCCTTAGGGAGCTTTTTTTATAAAGTTGTGGGATTAAATTTATAGCCAGCACCATGTACACTCTCTATTAAGTGCGATGCTTCAGCTAATTTCTTTCTTAATTTACTAACATGGGTATCAACAGAGCGAGAATAGACATGTACATCCTCTCCCCAGATATCATTTAAGATTGTATCTCTATTAATTACTTCATATGGTCTTTGAGCAAAATAGATTAATAGTTTAAATTCTAGAGCTGTTAGATCAATATCTTTATTGTCACCCTCCATATTAATGGAAACCTCTTGGGTGGCTTGATTAATTGCGATTTCTTTCCACTTCATTTCATTCTTAGCTTGCTTTAAAATTTCTAGCTTTTTTAGCTTAGCTTCTACTCTAGCTTTTAATTCTAAACCATTAAATGGTTTTGTAATATAATCCTCAGCTCCAGCTGAGAAGCCTAGAACTTTCTCCGATAAATCATCCTTAGCGGTAAGAAAAAAGATGGATGTTTCAGGATTTTTATTAAGGATTTGATTACAAATTTCAATACCATTTCCATCTGGCAATTCTATGTCGATTAGAATTAAATCATATTGGTTTGAAGTGTATTTATCGCTGGCTTCTTTTGCATTCGCAGCCCACTCAAGTTGAATTAATGGCGTTGAGAGGGAGGTATTCACTAAATTATATATTTCTTTACTATCTTCAATTAATAACACGCTGTGGGTCATAGACTTTCCTTGAAAAAGAATTTTTTGATTTGAATCATATCCTTTTTTAAGCTACAAAATATTTGAATTCAAGTTATAAAGGAGATCTTATTAAAATATCAGAAAAATATAAGTTTGATCTAAGTAAGGAAGAAATACCTAAGCCATTATTGTCGCTTATCCCTGAATTTATTGTCGATCGTAAAAAAGAATTAGAAGATATGCTTAATGCAATTAGGGATTTTGAACTTCAACGTAAAATGGCACATAAGTGGAAAGGTTTTGCAGCCCCTTATGGTTTTCCATTTTTAGAGGAAATGTCAAAGGCCTTATCGGAAGCTTCTAAATCAGAAAACGAAGCAGAAGTAGAAGAAATCCTACTCGTAACTAAAAACTATATCGAAGAGAAAGCTAAAACAATTTAATGGATATTCAAGAGATCAATCAATACTTTGCAAAGAATAAAAAAAAGTTTTATCAACTAAGTCTGATTGGTTTCTTCTTTATTCTATTTGTTGCAGGATTAAGTTATAAGATTCATTCAAATACGATTCATGACTATCAAAATGTCAGTCAAGTTTTAGAACATTATAATAAAATTCAAAAAACTTTGGGTGAAACTTTAGTTGAGTATCAAAAACTAAAGGTCTTTGATAATGATTCAGACTTAATTATTGAAGAGTCAAAAGATACAATATTAACTAATTATGATGATAATAGAAAGCATACCTCTAGTGAAATAAATGCAATAGAAAAGATCATTCAAAAAAATGAAGTTTTTAAACAACATCGAGAAATTCTAAGTGAAACTGATTTATTTGCGAGTGTTCAGAAAGTATATAAAGAAATCAATTCAGTCGTAATTTCTAGAGAGAAAAAAGAGTGGATGTTAACAAATGAGAATCTTAAAAAACTCTTACTCAATATTGAATTAAATTTCGGTATTATAAAAAATGACTTAGACAAACTAGATATAAAATTGATTGATAGATTAGGGGATATTGGACTCTATATCGTACTTTTATCAATCCTAAGTGTTCTCGTTATATGGCTTCTAATCTTTATGCCAATGCTTAATAATTTAATAGAGCAACAAGATACCATTGCACATTCAATTCTCGATGCACAATCAGCAAATCGATCTAAGACAGAATTTATGGCCAATATTAGTCATGAGATTAGAACCCCTATGACTGCTATTACAGGTTACCTCGAAAGACTTACTGATAAGAAAGTCGATGATAGTGAAAAAGGTGAGTACTTAAAAATTATTCAAGACAATAGTGATCACCTCTTAAGTTTAATAGATGATATTTTGGATATTTCAAAAATTGAGTCCAAGCACTTTATACTTAATAAAGAGTATGTAAATTTAAAAGACTTACTAAATAACCTTTATAATCTTTTACGAGTAAAGGCAGAGGATAAAAATATTGAATTTAATATTCATTATCTCACTGAAGTACCTAGTAAAATTATTACTGATGAAAAAAGGCTGAAGCAGATTCTCTTCAATGTTATTGGAAATGCACTTAAGTTTACAGATGTGGGAGAGGTAAAGATTAATGTTAGCTATGAAGCTAATAAAAGCGAACTGCTCTTTGAGGTAATAGATACTGGAATTGGAATCTCTAAAAAACAAATTAAAAAACTATTTAATCCATTTTCTCAAGCTGATAATTCCATTACAAGAAAGTTTGGTGGAACAGGTCTTGGTTTGGCCTTAAGCTTAAAAATTGCCCAAAAGATGAATGGAGATATTTTTATAAAAAGCTCTCGTATCAATGAAGGCTCAGTCTTTGTAATTAAGTTTAATAATGTGCAACCTCATGGGGGAGAAACAAGTGGTGAGAGTTTTGAGCCTAGTTTTGAATCAAACTTTGAATTAGTTGAGTTAAATGAAAATTATTTGAAAGACTATAAGGTACTTGTGGTAGACGATGCTAAGGAGAACTGTGTTTTATTTAAAATGTATCTTGAAGATTATGGAGCACAAGCAGTTTGTGCTTATAATGGAGAAGAGGCAGTTCAGACGGTAAAAGCGGACAGTAGTTTTGACATCATTTTATTAGATCTTCAAATGCCAATTAAGGATGGTTTCCAAGCTATCCATGAGTTGAGAATGATGGAGTTCTCTAAGCCAATAGTTGCTCTTACAGCCCATGCTTTCGATGAAGAGAAAGATAATACTAGAAGTCATGGTTTTGATGGCCATATCTCAAAGCCAGTTGATAAAGAATTATTAGCTCGTAAAGTCAAATTATTGAGCAGAAAAAGCTAAGATGTGTAGATATCTACACATAATCTACAAAACTTCTTAAAGAAGACAGTTTCACTATGTCTTATTATAGACTTATGAGGCATATAACGGTGATTCTTTTTATATTGGCCTTAATGTCAGCGATCTTAGCGTTTGGCAATATTTCGGAAACAGATTCTTCTGTTGCTAGATTCATATTCTTTATTTTTATTTCTGCTTCAATAATTTCTGGTGTCTTAGATTTAAAAAATAAGTCAGATAACTCAGACAATTAATTCTTTTATTACCTCATTCGAATTGCTTCTCATTCTTTTCAGTTGTAATCTATTAGCATGACAAAATTATTAGAAGTTAGAAATGCTACAATCGAAGACGCTGAAAAAATTCAAAAGTTTGTTAATAAAACTTATTCCGAATTTGACGGTTATCCACTTAGTGCTATTAAGTCACAAATTAATAGCTTTCAAGAAGGCTGTTTTGTTATTCTCTTAGGGGATGAAATCGTTGCTTATTCCGCGAGTATCCTTATTGATGAAAAGAAGGCCATGGTTCCACATACTTGGGATGAGATTACGGCCAATGGTTTAGGTACAACTCATCAAGACGAAGGACAGTACTTATATGGTTATGAAACAGTAGTTGATCCTAAAGTCAGAGGACGCAGGCTGGGGCAAAGAATCTATAATGCTCGTGAGCAATTAGTTAAACATTGGCACTTAAAAGGAATTATCTTTTGTGGACGTGTTCCTAATTTTCATAAAAAGTATAAGAAAGTTAAAGGCATTAAAGAGTATATTGAAAAAGTAAAAAATAAAGAGTTTAAAGATCCAGTTCTCGGCTTTCATTTAAGACGTAACTTTGAAGTCATAGGTGTCATGAAAAACTATCTACCCTCAGATCTTGAGAGTATGGGGTATGCAGTTCATTTGAAGTGGGATAACCCTGAGTATGATGAAAATGTAGAAAGTTATAAAAAACCTCCAATGCAAAAGTCAGTAAGAGTTGTGACTGTGCAGTACCAGCAAAGAAGTATTAAAAGCTTTGATGAATTTGCTGAGATTGTTGAGTATTATGTGGATGTTGCGGGAGATTATAGAGCAGATTTCCTACTCTTTCCTGAACTCTTTACCATGCAATTACTATCTATTAAGAATGAAGAAGTTCCGCCAGATGTTGCTATGGAAAATATGACTGAGTATACAGAGGATGTAAAAAAACTCTTTAGAACCCTCGCGATGAAATATAATGTAAATATTATTGCAGGCTCACACCCAACAAAAGTTGGAAAGTCAGTAAGAAATATTTCATATATTTGTCTTAGAGATGGTGAGATACATGAGCAGGCAAAAATACACCCAACACCAGATGAAGCTTATTGGTGGAAAATTGAAGGTGGAGATCAAGTTAATGTTATTCAAACAGACTGTGGACCAATAGGTGTACTTATTTGTTATGATAGTGAGTTCCCAGAACTTACTCGTCACTTAGTAAACCAAGGTATTCAATTTTTATTTGTACCGTTTTTAACAGATAATCGTCAGGCTTACTGTCGTGTGAAATATTGTTGCCAGGCAAGAGCAATTGAAAATCAAATTTATGTCGCAATGGCCGGGAATGTTGGAAACCTTCCACGAGTAAGTAATGTTGATATTCAGTATGCACAAAGCTGTATTCTAACTCCTTGTGATTTTCCTTTTGCTAAAGATGGTATCGCGGCGGAAGCCACTCCTAATGTTGAGATGGTTTCTATTGCTGACTTAAGAATTGATACACTCCTAGAGGCAAGGTCTCACGGTGCAGTTAGAAACTTAAAAGATCGTCGACATGACCTCTACTCTGTTGTTTGGAAAAAGCGCGGCTAGTTTGTCTTTAATAGGAAAGGGAGCTCGAAAGCTCCCTTTAGTGAGATGTTTTTAGGTGGGATATATTATAGGCTAGATTTATTGAATTCATCCTCTTTAATGAGTAAAGAGGCAGTTTCTTTATTTAATTTTCCATTAACTTCTAATTGATTCTTTTCTTGAAATTTAATTAATGCAGCTTCTAGACTTTTGTCGGCCTTATCATTAATCGTACCAGTAAATAATTTTTTCTTTTTTAAGATCCACTTGGCTCGCTTAATGGTTATCTTATCTGTTTCTTTAAGCTTAAGTTGCTTCTCTGTTGCTTCTTCTTTTTGTTTCTTATTTTTCTTCTTATTTTTCTTCTTATCTTTTGTTTGGTCTTTTAGCTCTTTAGTCATCTGAGCTTGAGCAACGATAAGATTACTTGAAAGACTTTCCTTTATAAGGTTTTTTCTCGTTTCATTTGCATCTGCCGTAATCGCTGTAAAAGAAGATGCAATAAATAATAGGGATAATTGTTTTTGATTAAACATAATATTCTCCTTGTCACTTATAAATTTAGACCTTTTGCTAGGAGTTTACTTTTAGGATTCGTATTTAAATTGTGTAGAAACTTAAACTTTTTTACCGTGGTGTGCTAAAGTGGTGTGCCAAAGTGGTGTACTAAGGGAAATGGGATGGAGAGGGCATTAAAAAAGGAAGACTATGTCTTCCTTTAATATAACTTAAAAATAAAATTCAATTAGTTACATACTAGTCTATAAGTAAGATAACCTATAACCAGTAACTTCTAGGTTTTTACGTGTAAAGTTTCTACTCTCAACCATAGTTTGGTCAAATCTTCTTAGTAGTCTTAACTCTCTAATTACTTCTTTACGTTGTGTTTGATTGTGTTTTTGTTCTCTTTTCATGAAACCTCCGAATGTTAATGATAAGAAAAAATGACTCAAATATGAAGATTCACCTTTGTTAATTCGGTATATCCGATTTTGATCTTTGTAAGTGCCCAAGAACAGGTGAGTTAAATTTTAGGTGAATAAAAGCTCAAATCACGATAGGATGCTGAAATGTTAATGAGAGCCTTACTAATAACATTAATCAGTCTGAACCTCTATGCAGGTATTATTATACCCCCATTAGAGGATGTGATTCAAAGAAATAATCAAAGTGTTGAAAATTTACTGTATCCAAAGAAAGATTATTCTCTTCTTGTTTGGAATATCTATAAGCAAGCTAAAGATGACTTTTATCGCGATGAGATGTTTATAAGGGGTTTTGACTTCTCACTTTTGCAAGAAATCTCACAAGACAATACCTTTGAGCTCTTTATTAAAGGATTCATTTCTGACTATATTTTTGCTGCCTCATTTTTAGATGATGGTATTGGAACAGGGGTGGGAGTGATTTCAAGAGTTAAGATCAATGAATATGACTTTGTTCGCTCTTATGCTCGAGAGCCTGTGATTAAAACACCGAAGATGGCAGCCATTGCTGATATTAAAATCTTTCAATCTAATAAAAGCCTTAAAATGATAAGTATCCACGCAGTTAATTTTGTAAGACTATGGGCATTCAAGAAACATATTGATCAAGTCTTTGAAAAGGTAAAAGATCATAAGGGACCGATGATTTGGGCCGGTGACTTTAATACCTGGAATAAAAGCCGTTTAAATTATCTCGTATATAAACTTAAGCAATTAAAATTAACTCATTTGTCTTTAAAGGACTCTCATCTAGTAAAGAAGTTTATGGGTAAGCCACTTGATCATATTTTTGTTCGTGGAATTAGCGTTAAGTCTGCGAGAGCAATTGCTAAACCTGATCAGTCTGATCATAATCCTCTGGTATTAAAGTTCTCTTTATAGAAAGTAATTAGTCTTTCAGAAATATTAAGTTTTCAAACCCTTTAAAAAGTTTCAAACTTGTTTTATGAAATTTTTAATCACACTACTTTTTGTTTCTAATCTTTTTGCTGCTACTGCACCTGTGCAATCAGCTTACTTTATCTTTGATAATAAGATTGATTTGAGTTTTGAAATTAGTCCAATTGATGAGGGAGTTAAGAATAGTGATTATAAAAAGGCATGGAAAGAATTAGGGGCAAAGAGTTTTGTCTTTGAGAAAAATCGTTGTAAGAGCATAAAAAGCGACTCTGACTTTATAAAAGATGGAAAGTCTGAGGCCCTTTTATTAAATATTTCTTTTGTTTGTGAGAAGAAAATCTCTAAAACTAAGATGAAAATCCTTAAACAAGGTTTACTAAAAAAGTTTAGTACTTTTGAGTTCGCTACCATTAATGATGAAGGCGAAATGGAAGTACAGCTGATTAAAAACAGAAATGTCAGGCTTTTTTAGTTTTCGCTGCGTCAAGTTCCTGAAAATTTATTCATAGGCAAAACAAAAGTTAAGTCTTTTGATTTCCAAATTTGGTAAGCTAAGAGTTGATGTTTTTCACTCAATTACTGGTGGGAAAATATTGTATATGTGAGTGAAAGGATTGTGAGTGTTAAAATATTATTGAACACTTATAATTTTAGGACAAAGTATGATTAAACAATTTATTTCATTATTCATCTCTTCAAGCTTCTTATTAAGCTTAATTTCTTGTGGTGATTTATTTATGCAAGATAAAGAGGGGAAGGGAGTAACTCTAAGACAGCTTGCTACTTGTGAGCTTGATACTGAGGCCTTTGCGCGAATCATGGAAAGAAATATCAAAGGAGATATCCTTTGTTTACAAGATCAAATTCATACTTTTATTGATCTCGTTGAAACTGATCGTCCTGGATACATCTCTGAAAGTGTTCTTATTAACTTTCTTGAAAATGGACCAAGTGATCTCGGATCACCTGAAGACGTTGTTCCTATTGTTAGAAGTTTATTTGATTTAACTAAAGTAATCTTAGGTGGAGAAAGAGGATATATTTCTAGAGGTGATTTTGATCGCTTAATTAATTTCATTATTTCATTTAATCAAAATATATTTCCTCTTTATGATATCTTCACTAAAGATCAAGAAATCTCTTTTGGTGATTACCAGAGAAATAGAAATACAGTTCAAAAGTACTTGACAAATATCTCAAATGAGCTAAGGGCCTTACTTAATTTAAATAGAAGCTCACTTGATCGCATGGATACTTATGTATTCTTAGATCGCTTTTTTAGCGAAGACCTAGAAACAGCTGAAGAGGTAAAGAGTTTAATGTTCTTAAAGAGAGTTTTTCTTGGAGGGCAGGTTTTTGATCTAACTTATTTAGAGCTTGAAGTAGGCTTAGCTAAATTAGCAGAACTAGGACAAGTTTCTTATGACCTTGTAAAAATCAATCAATTTTCTTTTGCAAAAGATGCTCCTAAGATGATTGATGTATATCGAGAAGATATGAAGATTATTCACGACAATCTTTTTTATAGTGATGATTCATATGAGGCCCTCTTTACTATTTATGATGTCCTAGATGCCATGAATAAATTAGATGTTGAGATTCCAGAAGTTGATATAACGAAATATCCAAATGAAATTATGATCTTGAAAAAAACTCTACTTGGTAGTGGTGGAGAGTTTGTAAGTTCAGTAGAGGTTGTTAATCTTCTTAATCACTTAAATAATATTTTAGACGAGGGAAGAACCTTTTATCGTATTTATGATATGTATCGTGACGAGTTGAATTCTGTTGATCCTATTACAACTGACTTCTCAGGATACCCAGCTCCGCCAAATACTCCTGAAGTTGATCACTTAAGGCACTTTTCAAATATTGCTAATAATTATCGTTTCTTTAAAGGAACTTTTAAAGCTCCTTTCTTCTCTTTCGATCACTATCGAAATCCGGGAGCATTTTTAGAGATCTCAATTATTGAATATGTAATGAAGTTGATTTTTAAAGAGTATGGAAATCCAAACTCTGAAGCCAGAGGTGGCTATCATATGACATTAGAGCAAACAGTTGCTCTTATGGACGATATCAAAGTAATTTTAAAGGACATGGGAATCATCACAATCGGTAGAACAGGTGGGGGAGAAGTTGCGAATACAGCGGATAACCTAGTGCTTATGTCTACACTATTTCAATTCCAAAGTAATGGATGTAGTGATGAAGTTTGTATGGAAGTTCCAGAGATAACTGAGTTCCTAATTGGTCTTTTAACCGCACTCTCTGTAAAGGATTTCTTTATCGAGGAGATGGAAACAGTTTGTTCTGATGAAGTTGACCAGTACGGAAGAATCTATGTGGATTGTTTTAGAAAGAACTTTGTAAAAGTATTAAATGCCAAAATACCAGGAGACGGACGTTCATTGGCCGAATATTTACCACTGATGTCTTCATATATAACTGAGCTTACGGGTACTCCAGATCCAAATCAAGACCCTACAGTAAGTGAGGGCTATATGAAGTTTATTACTGAGACTGAGAACTTCACAAGAACTTGTACATTCTTTGATGATGGAACACCAGTGCCTATGAAGTCAACAGATGCCTTTGCTGTATTTGCCGGGCTTTTAAATGTTGAATCAACAATTATGCGATTTGATGCTAACCAAAATAATAAACTTGATGGATATGGACGTAATAATGAAGTACTCACAGCTTATTATGAAGTATATGAAGGGGCGATTAAAAGCTTAGTAGATCCTAACGGAGGATTTATGACGAAGCTTGCAAAGCCAATCTTTCAATACCTTGTGAAGTATGGAACTGTACCTGACACTGGAAACTTTAGAAGTATTTGGGACTTTGTTAAATTCTTAGTTAAATTTAATAAGGGAGCAGATGCTACGAGGACAACCATTGCAACAATCCTTAAGACACTAGGAGAGCAATCGGGTAACTCACAAAAGTATCCATTTAAGTGTGATGAATGTTTACGTGATCCAAACGTAGAGTGTATCCCTGAAGATGATACTTGGGATAATGAACTACATCGTTTTCGTTAATACTTAAAATTTTGTAAACTTATTGAAGTGAATCGAGGCTATCTTCATTAAAGTAATTTGGATGAGGTAATTTCTCATCAAACATTTTCTTTAATTCATCCGCCATTTGAATGGCCTTATACTTCTTTCCATTAGAAAGTCTAATCCAAAACCCTTCGATTACTTGTTGGTCGTTGGTAAACATCTTAATAGGCTTGATAGAAACAATATGGTTGGTATTTAATAAAATATCAACTATCTCATCTTTTTGTTGAGCCTCGTTGTGGCTAATAATGGTAAACTTTCTAAAATTCATATGCCTATCCTAATATAGAAATAACACTCCCTAAATGGTGTTGAAAATATTACATTATTATCTTCTGATTTAAAGTAAAACTTAGTATTTAGAGATGTTTATGAACCTAGAAAAAGTAAAAGAATCCTTAAATAAGTATCAGGCGACATTGCATCTCGACTCTTATTCCCGTCGTGAGAACTTAATTTCAGAGATGTCTAAGTTAGAAGCACAAGGAACGGACTGTTCCAAATGTTCAGGATTTTGTTGTACATATTACCATAATTCTATGCAAGTAACCCCTTTGGAGGCTATAGAAATACTCATTGAACTAATGGAGAGTGATCGTTTAAATGACGAGACTATCGAAAGACTTAAGGCAAACTCAAAAAAGTATCGCCTTGATAATGAGATAACTGATGGTCATGGTCGTATACTAAGAAGGTATTATACTTGTCCTTTTTTTAATGATCACTCACTGGGGTGTTCTTTAAGTAGAAGAGCAAAACCCTATGGCTGCCTTGCGTTTAATGCTATTGAGAAAAATGTTAGCGTTGAAGGAAAGTGTAAGAGTCAAAGTGGTTTATTAGAGCAAAGAGAAAAAGAGTTTAGTGAAGTCGAAAGCAATTTGAATAATGAATTGCAATCTTCCTTGAAATTATATTGGATTAAAAAACCAATCACTCAAGCACTATTAGATATGATGATGCAAATGAGTATCTGATCGAGCTTGTCGTGATTTAGCATGTTAAAAAAAACAAATGCTAAAAAAAAGATCCTAATTTATAATATGTTAGATTTGATTATCTACAAGGAGATAGAAATGACTAAAATAGTCCGTGCTAATGCAAAGCTTGCAAGCTACAAAATCCCAACCAGAGTTTTTAATGTTCCTAAGGATACAAATGGTAATCCTTTAAGAGTATCAGAATACTTTGGTGAGAATGTTTTTAATTACAAGAACTCTGATATCTTAACTGAGCAAGATAAGAAGTCAATCGGTGATGTAATTTCTAAGAAAGCAGATTTTTCTAAAGAAATGGCCGAAAAATATGCTAACGCTGTTTTAAACTGGGCAACTTCAAAAGGTGTAACTCACTTTACACACTGGTTCCAACCTCTTACTGGGTCAACAGCTGAAAAGCACGATGCATTTTTAACAATTGAAAAAGGTAAGCCAATTGAAAAGCTTTCAGCATCACAATTAATTCAAGGTGAGCCGGATGCTTCTTCTTTCCCAAATGGTGGATCTCGTTCTACATTTGAGGCAAGAGGTTATACTTCTTGGGATTTATCTTCTCCTATTTTTATTAGAACTCAAGAAAATGGAAAAACTCTTTGTATTCCAACTGCATTCGTATCATACACTGGTGATGCATTAGATATTAAGACTCCACTTTTAAGATCAGTTACTCAATTATCAAAAGCTGCTTCTCGTTTTTTAAACTTAACTTCAGGTAAGAAAAGAGACGAAGAAAAAGTAACGAATGTTGATGTAAGCTGTGGTTGTGAGCAAGAGTACTTTCTAATTGATAAGTCTCTTTACTTTGAAAGACCAGACCTTGTTATGGGGGGAAGAACTCTTTTTGGAGCTTCAACTTCAAGAAACCAACAATTAGAAGATCATTACTTTGGAACTGTTCCTGATAGAGTACTTGCTTATATGCAAGAAGTAGAAGTTGAATTATACCGCTTAGGAATTCCAGCCAAAACTCGTCACAACGAAGTTGCTCCTGGACAATTTGAAATTGCACCAATTTTTAGCTCAGCGAATATCGCTGTTGATCAAAACCAAACAATGATGAGTATTCTTCAAAGTGTTGCGATTAAGCACGGTTTTGTATGCTTACTACATGAAAAGCCATTTGCTGGCATCAATGGTTCTGGTAAGCACTTAAACTGGTCAATGTCTTCTAAGTTAGGAAATATGTTAGAGCCAACTGATACTCCACATACTAATTATCAGTTTCTTGCAACTGTAGCTATGATTTGTGAAGCGATTAATCGTCATGGTGCTAACTTACGTACAGCAATTGCTTCTCACTCTAATGATCACAGACTAGGTGCAAATGAAGCACCTCCAAGTATTATCTCTGTTTTCTTAGGTGATACTTTAACTGCAATCTTAGATGCCTATGCTGATGGTAAGAAGTATGACCCTTCTGATGATACTTTTATTGATTTAAAAGCTGATCAATTAGCAAGACTTGTAAAAGATAATACAGATAGAAATAGAACTTCTCCATTTGCATTTACTGGAAATAAGTTTGAGTTCCGTGCTGTAGGTTCAAGTCAGAACGTTGGTATTCCAATGACTGTACTTAACGGAGCAGTTGCTTCTGTTATTAATGAGATGAATGATAAGATTGAAAAAGAAATTGAATCTGGAAAATCAACTGATGAAGTTCTTTTAAACTTAACAATCGAATTATATAAGAACTCAAGAAAAGTTGTCTTCAATGGTGATGGATACTCTAAAGAGTGGGAAGCTGAAGCAGAAAAAAGAGGATTACCAAATCTTAGAACTTCTGCAGATGCATTAAAAGTAATTGCTGATGCTCCTAAAAATAACTTTTTAACTGAACTTGGAATTTACTCTGCAAATGAGTTAACAACAAGATTTAATGTAAGAGTTGAAAGATATGTAAAACACAGATTAATCGAATTTAACACTTTAGTTAATATGATTAATAAAGATGTTATTCCAGCAACTATTGAATACAAAAACTTAGTGGCAACTTCTATTGTAAATCAAAAGAGTGCAGGTATTGATGCTAAGTCAGATATTGCAGTTCTCACTGGAATTAATAATGCTTTAAATACATTAATGGAAGATAAGGCCAAATTAATTAAAGAAATGGATGCTATTGGACATGATGAAGGAATTGAAGCAGCTGAAAAGATTGCTAAAGAATTACTTCCATTATCTGAGAAAATAGCGGACTCAGTTAATTATCTTGAGGATAATGTGGCCGAAGATATGTGGCCAATCCCAACTTATTACGACTTATTATTTGTAAGATAATACAAAATCAAGTACTTACTCACATCTCCTTGGAATTGGCTTAGGAGATGTGAGTAAGTTTTTCAATTTTAATTTTCTTTAATTTACACTTCATTTCACTTTTTAGATAAAGAGCTTCATAAAATTCAAGGTAAGGGGAATTAAAGTGAAGAAACTATCTTTATTAGCACTCGTTGCACTGTCGTTTTCGGCATTTGCAGCACCAATCGAAACATCAATTCATAAGATCTTAGCACCAGAAAAAGGTGAAACTGAGTACGTTATCTTAGCAACAGACGGTAAAGTTTATGACATCGACGCTAAGGATGAAGAGCTAGTTGATCTTGCTTATGAAGCAATGGAAACAAACTCAACGATTACAATTGATTTAAATAATCTATCAATCGTTAATGGCATCATGAACCGCAGAAAGGGAATTAGTGAAATTCAATTTATTTCAAATGAAGTTCCTGAATTTGCTCCAATGGATGTTGAATTTGCTCCAGGGGATACTCCTTTAACTGGTTATACTGTTTCTACTTTAGCAGATATGAATACAGCGAAGAGATACTTTTCAACTATGCAAGGTGCGACTAAGTGGAGATCTCAGTGTTATAATAGGGCACATGTTTGGTCTTATGAAATGAAGACTGATCACAATATCAATACTGGAAAAATGTGGATCTTCTTTTCTGCAAAGTATATTAAAGAGTATAAGTATAAGTGGTGGTTCCATGTTGCTCCATACGTACAAGTTGCTACAGAAAGAGAGCCAGTTGTTCTTGATAGAGAATTCTCAAGAGTTCCTCAAAGACTTACTGATTGGAAAAATGTTTACATGAAAAACAATGCGACTTGTGTTAACACTGAAAACTATACAACTTATGAAGATAATACTTGGAATGAGTACTGTTTCTTAATTCAATCAAGCATGTACTACTGGCAACCATTCAATCTTGAAAACCTTGATAAAGAGGGAACAACTAAGAGTGGATTTGTATCAAACGAGTTAAAAAGAGCTTACTCTAATGCTATAAAAGGCCGTTACAGAAGAGATGTAGACTAGTCTTTAAGCTAAAACTCGCTTAAAATATTCTTCATGAATAAAAAAATATTCCTAATTATTATACAACTTTTCCTATTCCTCTCTTGCGGTGAAGCCGTAGGAGAGGGATCTGGAACTGACGGTATCTCATTAAGCCAACATCGCATTTTTGTCTCAAGTCTTTCTTATAATGGAAATTTAGGTGGTTTAGATGGAGCCGACTCAAAGTGCCAAACTCTTGCAACAGCAGCTGGACTGGAAAGAGAGTATAAGGCCTTTATTGGATCAAGTGCCACAGCTCTAAAAAATCGTTTCAATCTCGTTGGTGCAGTTTATAACTTCAACGGAGATGAGAGAACAAAGATTGCTGAGATAGGTGTAGACCTACTTAATACTGATCAACCTAAAGATCTTCTTGCTAATATTGAATACGATGAACAGGGCAATAGCGTAACTGACTCAGTATGGACTGGTAGTGATTCCGAGGGAGAGATTTCAACCAGTGTTGCATGTGCAAATTGGACTTCGAGCTCTGCTGGGCAGAATGGAACTGTTGGTGATAACTCTCGTGTTACAGGTTTCTACCTAGAGGATCCTCCAAATCAGGCCTGTAGTAATACTTATCGCCTATACTGTATAAGTATCTAAAAATATTAAAATTTTTTATTTTTTTTGAATCAAGTGAAAAAAGTTCTTTTCATTTAATCATATGCATTATAAAAGAAACGCCGGTTTTAAATAAAGAGTGCATGTTTGAGGCTTTGAACTGAGACTGTATAAGATCAGTCTTACTAGAATCGGTTTTAGATATGTTACTTTAAAGGTTTTATAGGGTCCTCCAATTGTGAGGACCTTTTTTTTTGCCTATAATTCAAAAATGCAAGAGATAAAACTATCTAATAAAAGCCATCTTCTTTATATCCCAGACTTTATTCAAGCCAATAAAATTCCATCTCTAATTGAAAAACTTAAAAGTGAAAGTCAGTGGCGTGATGATAAGATAACAATGTTTGGAAAAACTTTTGATCAGCCTAGAAGAGTTGCTTTCTTTGGAAGCCCTGAAATTAGCTATACGTATTCAAAAATAAAAATGATACCACAAGGTTGGACTCTGGTGACAAAAGAGCTCACAAGTAAAATAAATGAAATATATGGCCATGATTTTAATACTTGTCTGCTTAATCTTTATCGAGATGGAAACGATCACATGTCATGGCATTGTGATAATGAGCCAGAACTTGGAATTGATCCGGTAATAGGCTCTTTGAGCCTAGGACAGGAGAGAGATTTCTTTTTTCGAGAAAAGAAAAATCCAGAGAATAAAATTTCATTAAGCCTGCAAAGCGGAAGTCTTCTTTTAATGCTAGGAAAATGTCAGAGTGAATTTAATCACGCTCTCCCGAAACGTAAGAGACAGAATGGGGAGAGGCTTAACCTTACTTTTCGTGAGGTTATAAAAGTTGCATCACCTGATTAATTTCAATTCTTTCTGAGCAATTAAAGTGACCAAGTGGGCACTCTTTTTTACCGTGTAGGCCACAGGGTTTGCAGTCTAGTTTTTTAGAAATTATATGGTGATCATCTGAAAGTGGTCCATAGCCAAACTCTTCCACAGTAGAACAGAAAAAAGCTATGGTCTTAGCATTAACCGAGCTCGCAAGGTGTAAAGGTGCTGAGTCGTTGACCATTACTTTATGAGCATCTTGCATTAGATAGGCTGACTCAGTTAAGCTCAATTTTCCACAAAGGTTAATTGCATGATGTTGGTTTTGAATAATTTCATCAATATAATTTTTATCATCAGGTCCACCAATACAGTATATTTGGTAGTCGATTAGGTTTTTTACAAGCTCCATCCATTTCTTTTTTTGTAATTGCTTAGTAAACCAAACACTTGATGGGGCCATAACAATATAAGGTTTGCCCTCTGAGTTGGATTCCTTTTTAATTGCTTCAACTTTCTCTTTTTCTTTGGCCGTAAAATAAAGTTCTGGTCTCGTGGGATAAAGCTCTTGTTTAACTAGAGGTGAAATAAGCTGCTGGTTTCTTTCAACCTCGTGTAAATAAGATGATTCAGTTGTGTGGGGAATCATATGTTTAATTTTATGAGTGAAGAAAAAGCTCATTGGGTTTTTATCAAAACCAATTTTTATTTTTGCTTTAGAGAGTGCAGTGATAAGTCCTGAATTGAAGAAGCGCTGAATATTAAAGACTAAATTATAGTTCTCTTTGCGTACTTCTTTAATGCACTTGAATAAACTCTTCCACTTCTCACTCTTATTCCAAATTATTGTTTTTTGGATCAGAGGGTTATGCTCTGTAATTTTTTGATTCCCGGCCCTTAGAAGAAAGTGAATTTCCGCGTTAGGATAAGAATTATGAACTTGGCGAATGAATGAAGTGGCGAGAATAACATCACCTATAAAAGCCGTTTGGATAATTAGGATTTTATTTTTTTGACTCAAACTTTTCACCTGCATGCATACGCATTACTTTTACATTTCTTATAAATATATTCCATGCACCAAAGCAGCTAATAATAAAGCCTTGTTTGCCATCAAGAAATCCCATCTGCATTATATAGCGTTTGAAAAAACCAAAGAATGGTTTTACCAATAGGTGATAGAGGGTTACTTTTTTGATTTTATTTACACGATCCAAAGCTGCCCATGTGGTATAGATCTCGCCCTTTCTTAGGTGAGAGGTAAGGCCTTTGCCTTTATAGGTGTCGTGGATCATTGAGCTTTTTAAGCGACCAACTTCTCCATTTGTTTCGATTTCAGCGTGAACATGTTTGTCCTGGTAACGACACTTACTCTTGCGAAAAAGTCTGATGACTGCATCACCTTTCCAAACGTGTTTAAGTTCGCGATCCATAAAGTAATTTCTTCGCTTAATCCAAAAAGCCACTTCACTTGGATTACTAGCAACAGTATCTTTAATTTCTTTTTCTAATTCTTTAGGAACTCTTTCATCTGCATCCAGTAGAAAAATCCAATCATGACTGGCCTGAGGTATTGTCCAGTTCTTTTGCGCAGCGGAATTAACATACTCGTGCTCTAATAATTTTACCTGAGGAAAGCTTTTGATGATTTCTACTGTTTTATCGGTGCTAAATGAGTCAACACAAATGATTTCATCAGCAAAGAGGCATGACTCTATTGCTGCTTTGATATTCACTTCTTCATTGAAGCAGGGGATGATTGCCGTTATTTTTTCCATAAGCTTACTTTATCAAAGATGACAGTTAATGGAAAAATAAAAAAGCTATTACGCACTGGATAAAGTTAATGATTTCAAATATGTTTTTATGATTTTAGGGTATTAATTCTTGATGGATTGGTTAATATTGGAGAGAATATAATGGTTTTTGAGGCTAAAGTTTTGGTGCTCGGGGCGAGACTTGAACTCGCACGGGCCGTAAGGCCCACAGGATTTTAAATCCTGGGTGTCTACCAATTCCACCACCCGAGCAAAATTTGAGATTGGAAAGTAGTTTGGATGAAAGAGATTAAATCGTCAATAAAAATACAACTGTTCGTTAAAAAAATTATTATTTTATTAGTCATCGCTGGCTGTAGTTTTAATAAAAGTGATGATTTGATTGATGATAGTAATTATCGAAAAAGTTTTGTGACCAATATAAAGCCTTACTGGTTCAAGACTTTGAAGCGTTTTCAATTATTGGATAAGACAGGAGAGCCCCAAACACATATGTTCTATGATGTGCTGCCTGGCTTTGAAAGAGATAAGAATACATTGAATATAATAATTACGACTCCAGAAGGGAGTGATTATGGTTACGATCTTGATGTCGCTTCAGGTCAATTATTTGTAAATAGAAAATTTTGTAAGCATAAAGACAAGTTTGAGAGAACTCAAAAAGATGTTTATAAACCACCATTTTCAATGGGGATCGTTCCACGTTTGTATGATCAATTAAATACTCCACAAAAAATAATTGTTTTTGGAAGTAAGGGTTATTATCAACAATTTTTTAGAAGTAATTATTTTGAAGCAAAAGTTGTTGGTGCTTACGTAGAGCAATATTGTCCCAGTGGAAGTTGTGTTGCCTCGGAAGATTGGCTTTCGCGGATGGTGCTTATAGGCGTTCAGCCTGATAGTGAAAAATTCGGTAAAGTAAAAAATGTCGATCAACTTGTGAAAATGGTTGATTGGGAAAGTGTCGTTGCGTTTGTTGAAAATGGAACCGGATCAAACCTAACTGGAGATGATAGTTTCCCTGCCTACCGTATGGGAGCTTTAATTGATGCTAGTCAGGCCCTGTATTTTATGGGAGCTAACTCAGTTATCCTTGGAAATGATCAATTAAAAAAGACAAGACTAAGTTGTTATAAGCTTTATGATTATATTTATAAGTACTTAAGTCTTAAAAAAGAAGACTTTATTAAGGATGAGAAAAATATTGTTAAAAAGAATGTTCTTTATATTGGTGATGCTGCAAAAGAAAATAGTGATCTTCAGCAATTTAAGCAAGTAGAAAAGACATTAGATTTTCACCAACGCTTTTTTAGAACTTTTAATAAGTACCATGAAGAGTATAAGACTTGTGTTGAATATATCTATCCGGCAAATTTAAATGAAGATCAAGATCGTTTTTGGTTCTTTGCATATTATACGGCCTTTCATCAATTACATGATCTAGGTTATTATTATGAGTGCTCTCGTGGTGGATGGGTAACGAATCCTTATGTTGAAAAAGGAAAGCGTGCTATCAGTGTGGAGAATATGTTTAGAGCCTGTAGTGATAGTGATATTGATAAAGCGTTTCAAACTTCAGTTCTATTTTTAAATAATTTAAAAGATAAGCGCAGAAAAAGTTATCGTTTCATCGACTATGATAATTATCCTTACGGGACTCATGAGAAAGTATATGGTTGGGTTGATTTTGATAATAAATTCTTGGCCTGTAATGAAGATGAAAATAAGTTAATGTTTAGAGATAAATTAAAGTCATTTCCAAAAGATATTCGTTGGAAGAAGAAGGCTAATAAGGCCAAGAAAACTAGTGTTGGTGATATCATTGAGTAAGAATCAAGTTGAAAATAATACTTTAAGCAATAAGTTTAGATTGTGGTCATTTAAGAACTCATTAAATCCTATTATATTAGGAGATAAGAACTTTGCCATCAGGCTTCAGTCTTTCTTTGCTACTTCACCCTTGTTAGTGCATTTTGATCACAATGCCATGTTTGATGATTACTCAGAAAAGAATTTATTAATTCTCGTTGGTCCTCTTAGTGAAGTACAAAAAACCAAAGTGAAATCAATCATTAATAAAATGAATCATGCTTATAAAGTAATTTATTTAGAAATGACTTTTGAAGAAATTACTTCTAAAGAAGATTATATTCTTAAACTTGATAAAGAACTCGGTGAAATCGGTTTAAAAGACTTTATTATTGAAGACTTTATTAGCCTGGATCATGTGGCACAATTATTAAGGGAAATTGCATGAAGTACCAATATCTACTTGCAAACTTGCCTGATTATGTGGAAGAAGTTCACAAACTTTCTCGTCACTCTGTTGTAAGAGTTTCTGAAGAGGATCTTTTTGATTTTGTTTCTTATATCTACAATCATTTTCAATACCAGAGACTCTTAGATATTAGTTTTTTTAAGAATCAGAACGAGGTGACTCTTTGGTTTATGAGTTTGGAAGAACATGACCTTATAGGGGTTGTTTGTGAACTTAAAAGTGATGAACAAAATATACTGGCACTAAATCAATTATATCTAAATTTTGATTCACTTGCTTTTTCTTTGAATCAATCTTTAGGTTATGAGCTAATTAAAAATTTGGACGATTACTACCAAAAATTTGCTCCTTATACGCCTAAAAGCTCAGTGCTGGTTAAGGAAAGAGATATTCGAGTAAGAGATATTATACGAATTAATAATCATCTAAATAAATTTGGAGATATGGATATAGCAGCTCTTAGTATTGATGAGAGAGTGGTTGAATTAGATTTTCAAGTTAATGATTGTCATAATCAAATAGCTAAGAAATTAAGTAATATGCCAATCCAATCCACCATTAACCACTTGCTTAAAGTTGATGGTTATAATGCTCCTAGTGTTGCAATTGGCTTTTGCATGGCCTTGGAAGAGCACTTACAATTGGATATTCCAGATAAGGCCAAAGCTGTAAGAATGATATTCTTAGAATTTAGTCGCATTTTAGAATCAATTGAGTATATATCTTCACTGGCTTACTCAATTCAAGCTCAGTACTTATATCATAAAGCACTTTTTTGGTTACAAAAATTAGAACGCATACTTGTTTATTACACGGGAAATATTTATCACTTAGGACTATTTAGTCTGGGTGGAATTATGAAAGATATCCAAAGTGGGTGGATCACTTATTGCAATACTCACTTACGAGAAATTCAAGAAGAGATTAACTCTGAATTTGAATTATTAACGAGTAGTAGTCTTTGGAGAGATCGTTTAGTTATTGCTCCTTCTAATCCTGATGACTTATTAAAGTGGGGCTTATCAGGAAACCCATTGCGTAGTGCTGGGCTTAATATTGATTTACGTAAACGCAAACCATATTATTTTTATGATGAAGTCATCTTTGATGTTCCCGTTGCTCTAAAGGGAAATGTTTTTGATAAGCTCTTACTTTCGTTTTTAGATTTAGAGCAATCTTTTGAAATTATTTTTCAAGTTTTAGATAATATTCCAACGGGTCCACTAGTGCATCCAGCATGTGATATGTCTAAAATGATAAGAGAAAAATCAGGCTTTAAGTTAGATGATATTTTATTAGATGGTTATGTATTTCACTCTCTTGAAACATTTAAGGGAACCCTTAATTTCTCTATGTGTATAGAAGATAAAAAAATTAAGAATCTAAAAGTAGGGAATGATAATTTAAGTAAGTTGAACTACTTTAAAAGCTATGGAGTGAATCAAAGAATTGCGGATATTAGCTTGGTTTATCGCTCTTTAAATATTAACTCAAGTATGATGGAACTCTAGGGAAGGGCTATTAATATATGATTATACCTTTGCGATATTACAGAAATCATGGCTACCTTAAAGGGTTGTGGATCGCCTTTAAGATAAGTTTCTTTCGTTTGATATTGCTGCCTTTTAATTTATTTATTCCTTCCAAAGTGAAGGAGACATTAAAATTTAATGTTAGTTTTCCTCGCCTAAAAGAAGATGAGAAAGGCAAGAATCAATGTATCTCATGTGGAATATGCAAGGAAGTTTGTCCTACAAATGCTATTGAGATTGAAACCAAAGGTAATGTGAGTATTAACTTAGAAAACTTAACTGGTAAAACACCTGATAAATTTGAAATAAAGAAAGCCGCCTGTGTTCACTGTCGGCTATGCATAAATATATGCCCTGTGCAAGCTCTGACAAATGATTTCAGCCAAAATTTATAAATACCTGATTTTAAAAATTTCTTTAATCTTTGTGTTGTAGCTCCTAGCTTGATGTTATAAACTCTGTATAGGAGAAATCTATGAAAAATCAATTTATACAAACCTCACTAAAATTAATTCTTACCTACTTAGCTGTGATTGCTGGGATTTACTATCTTTTTGGAAGTTATGGTTTAGTTGGTGATATTTGGGCCGAAAACTCATTTTGGAAATTCTTAATATATGGAGTTTTAATTACTCATATCACTATTACTTCAATGAGCTTATCATTTCATCGTTTTCATACTCATAAGGGTGTGACTTTTAATCCTATTATCGATGCGCTGATGCAATTAAATCTGTGGTTAGTTGGTGGAATGTCAAAGCTGGATTGGGTTTCAGTTCATATCTATCACCATGCATTTTCAGATAAAAAAGAAGATCCACATAGTCCTGTTCAAAAGGGATTATTACACATTCTTTTTCTAGGAGTTTTTGACTATAGCAATGCTAAAACTAGTGAACCTGTTTTAAGAATTAGAAAAACAATTAGAAGAAATAAGCTTGAGCAGTTTATTGCAGATCATACTTTAATGGGACTTGTGATTTTAACTGCTTTTAATTTAATTATGTTTGGTCCTTTATATGGATCAATTTTATCTGTAATCAACTTTTCAGTATCACCGATCTTTGCAGTTGGTGGTGTGAATGGTTTTGCACACTGGGTAGGTTATAAGAATCATAATTACCATGATAATTCACGTAACCTTGGTTTTGTTTTTCCATTAAACTTTCTTATTTGTGGGGAATTAGATCATAATAATCACCACGCTCATCCAACATCTTGTTCATTTAGACATAGATGGTTTGAATTTGATTGGGGATATTTTTATATTAAAATTATGGATAAGTTAGGTCTTGCTAATATTAAGCATGCCTATACTCCAAAGTCTTTAAAGCGTGAGCTCTCAGTTAAAGTTGTAAATATTATTGAGATGGATGCTCGTTTTAGAAAGAGACTGGAAGAATTAGCACAAGAGCTAAACACCAACTATCAAGATCTTATTCAAAATATTAAGGACTATATTGAAGGAAAGAAAATCAAAATGTCTGAAGAAGTGAAGCTACTTATTTCGGAAGCCAAAAGAACTTTCTATATTAATTACCGTCTCAATCTCAATTACTAATTAAGAATCAAATATTTCTATTCTAGAGCAGCTCGGACTGAGCTGCTTTAGTTTATTCATAAAAACCTTACGACTAATTTCTTTGCCCCCAAAAGACTTTAAAAGTGGAGTCACCATTTGAGTGTCAATCCATTTAAGACCTGATTTCTGTAAGTGCTCAACTAGAAAATTGAGGGCAAATTTCGAAGCATTATCTTTTAAATGAAACATGGATTCACCAGAGATAATTTCCCCAATACTCACACCATATAGGCCACCAATAAGTTCGCCCTTTTCATAAGTACCTACACAATAAGCGAGACCATTATGAAACATATTTATATAGCCATCAATGATGGCTTGATTAATCCAAGTTCCACTCTCATGCTTTCTTTTGACATTGGCACAGTGAAGAATAATCGCCTCAAAGTCAGTATTAAATTTTGCATAGTAGTCAGTTTTCTTTAAGAACTTCTCAAATGACTTTGGTCTTTTATAGTTTACGAATTCTAAGATACCTCTAGGATTTGGAGCAAACCAAGTTAGGGGATACTGCTCACTAACGGGCCAAGGAAAAATTCCATGGGTATAGGCCTCAGTTAGTGTGGTAATAGAGAGATCACCACCTATTGCAAGTAGACCGTCTTCATTGGCCTCTTCCACATTAGGAAATTTAACCACCATTTTGCATACTCGCAATAAGTTGATTCAAAATTAATTGTGAGCTTAGAAGAGTTGTTTCTGGCTCTGGGCTTTCGTGAGACTTCTTATAACTACTTACGAAGGGAGCGACTTCCACAAGGTCTGCACCAGTAATATTAAACTTTTCTCCTACTGCCTTAATGATTGCAATGCCATCATGAGGAGAGAGTCCCTCGTCTTCAGGGGTTCCTGTACTACTTGCATACTTACTGTCTAGAAAGTCGATATCAAAGCTAATATAAACTTCATCTATTTTTCTAAGACTCAAGTAATCCAGTGTCGTTTTAATAATTTTATTTAAACCAATTGTTTTAAAGTCATGGTGCCAAAATTGTTGGATCCCAAGCTTATTTTGCCAATACTCTTTAGGTTGGCCTGATGAACGAATTCCATATTGTAAGATATCACTAGGGCGCTCAAGGAGTTCAATCATATGATAGGCCCAAGAGGCAAAGCAAATATCAATGCCAAGGCGTTGATCCATAAGATCTGTATGAGCATCAAAGTGTATGATTGCACATCTCTTGCCTTTCGCCTTTCTGGCCTTAAGCCACTCTTTAACGACAGGGTAACTTACCGAATGGTCACCACCAAGACTAAGCATCTTTTGATCTGAGCTAAACACTTCACTTGCAATAACTTCAGCAATACTCAGTGGACTAACGGGTAAATCAGCACCATCATAAATGGCATCTTGTGCATTCTTTATTGTTTCTTTATTTAAGTATTTATCATGTAAGAGGTGAGGGATGGTTTTTATATCACCTAATTCAAATAATGCATTTGTGTAATCAATTCTTTCTCTAAGAAATAAAGGTCCCCAATTTGCTCCTCTTTGAATACCTCCGCCGGTATCACTAGGAATTCCCAGGATTTTTATTTTATCTTGTACTTTATCAATATTTTTAAGACTTTCTTGCCAATGAGATTTAACTACTTCTAAGTCTGTGCTTTGATAAAAGCTTTGATGAAATTTCTCGCGAATTTCTTTTCCTGTGTGTACTGTGTGCACACCCATACCTGGAGGAGTTAAGAGGTGATGAAAATTATTCTTTAGGTTTTCCATATTAAAAATAATTAATTGAACTTTCTTTTAAAAGGAAATCTGTAAACTCTGCTTTAAAAGCGTCAATCTTACCTTGTTGATGATAATGAACAAATTTTTCAATGATGTATTTTTCAAACTTAATAATATCATTATTCAATTCACTATATACCCCAGCGATATGAGAAGTTTTATTAACGTTTTTTATTTCAAACATATGCCCAGGATTAAATGGCTCTTTTTCAAAGACATCTAAAAAAGCAAAGAAACGCTCATTTTTCTGCAAATGAGTTATTAAGTCTGTTTCATTAATAATCTCGCCTCGAGCTGGATTAATTAAGGTCGCATCTTGTGGAATCTTTTTTAAGAACTCACTATTAATAAGGCCACGACTCGTGCTGGTTAATGAAGCCGCAACGATAACGATACTCTTTTGAGAGAGATCAATATTTGAAAAGTCTTTATGCACCCACTTATTAAAATGGCTTTCTTCAATATATGGGTCAACTACCTCAACTGATGAGCATAGGGGCTTTAGAGTTTGGAAAACGATCTTTCCAATATTTCCATGACCTATAATAAGCACTTTTTGATCTCTTAATAGTCCACGTTCCCACTTACGATCATGAGACCAATACTGTTGATTAGTCATTGGAGTAAAGTGATGAAATAAACAACTCATAATGTATTCCACTACTGCATGAGAGCGGATTGGATTACCTAGAATGATTGGAAAATCTACTTTTTGAACAAAGTTCTTTGGAATATTTTCATGGCCCGAGTTGGGATGAATCATTAGAACAGTATTATCTAAAAGCACCTCTGGTAATTCTTCAGGGACTGTGTGGGTATTTGAGAGTAAAATAAAAGGGGATTGATCATCTAACTCTGTTAGACTTTTGATGTACTTTACCTCTTCTACATTTTCGAGGTCATTTTTTTCGCGATTAAAGAACTCCGTGTCCTGATAACTGCTAGAATTCGTTCTATATACTTGATAGCTCATACTTGAATTCTAAAGGAAAATAGCTTTCTAGACTAGCGAAAATCGGGTTTCTATTGTAGGATGCCCAAAAAGGGACACTATGATATCGATTAAATCAGAAAGAGAAATTAACTTGATGCGCCAATCATGCCAACTTGCAGCAAAATCACTAAATTATATTGAGGATAAGCTTGAAGTAGGGATGACAACTGAGGATGTTAATCAATTGATTCACAATTTTATAATCGAAAATGGTGCGACACCTTCTACTTTAAATTATCACGGCTTTCCAAAGAGTTGTTGTACAAGTTTAAACGAAGTTATTTGTCATGGTATTCCTAATACCAAAGATAAATTAAAAGATGGTGATCTC
>CAJXHA010000004.1 GCA_913053615.1 uncultured Bacteriovoracaceae bacterium
ATTTCAATACGCTGAGGGCGGAACTTTATTCTTAGATGAAATTGGTGATATTTCACCAACGATGCAAGTAAAGCTATTAAGAGTTTTACAAGAAAAGAAATTTACACCCGTTGGTTCTAATAGAGAGATTTCAGTTGATGTAAGAATCATTGCGGCCTCTCATAAACCTTTTGAAGAAATGATCAAAGATGGATCTTTTAGAGAAGATTTATTTTATCGTTTAAATGTACTACCTGTTTATCTTCCACCTTTAAGAGATAGAAAATCAGATATTCCACATTTAGTTAATTATTATATCGATTACTTTAATAATATTCACAATCTTGAAGTAAAAGGGATTGTTCCTGAAGCTTTAAAGCATATGCAAGAGTATAAGTGGCCAGGTAATATTCGTGAGCTAAGAAATACTATTGAGCATTGTTTTATTATGGAATCTTCTGACTATATTACTGAACAAGCTATTCCTGCGAAAATTAAGTCAGGTGGTGAGGATAAAGTTGAAGAAGATGGTCCAAACGATGCAATGATCGACTTTAAAGGGATTCAAAATTCTGTATTAGATAAGGATCCAAGTGACGTTGATAATTCTGCTTACCAATTTACTTTTGCTAAAAAAGAAGATGGTGAGATTAAAATGGACTTTCAATCTGCCAAAGATAAGTTTGAACAAGAATTTATTGAACAAGCTCTAAAACTTAATAAGGGTAAAATTAATCAAACTGCTCTTAATGCAAATATTCCTAAGAAGACATTGCTTAGAAAAATTGAGAAGTATGATATAAACCCAAAAGATTATTACTAAGATGAAAAAACTCTGGATTTATATAGTTGCCATAGTCTCAATCGTTGTCATTGATCAATGGTCTAAGTACGTTGTCGCTTCTAGTTTTTATATTGGAGAGTCTGTAAAAGTAATTCCAGGCTTTTTTAATTTAACATATGTCCACAACCCTGGTGCTGCATTTGGTTTTGGTGGTGGTTATAATGATATAATTCGCTTTCTATTATTTAAAGCACTTCCTGTGGTTGCTTGTGTGTGGTTACTTGTTCTTATGATTAAATCAATGAAGGGACCAATGCTAATGAGCTGGGCATATGCACTTATTTTAGGTGGAGCTGTTGGAAATCTAATTGATCGTTTTCGCTTAGACTATGTTGTCGACTTCTTTGACTTTTATTATGGAAAGTCACACTTCGCAACTTTCAATGTAGCAGATACATCTATTTCAATTGCAGCTGGTTTACTCATAATCGATTTCTTAATTCAAAGAAAAGAAGAAAATCAATTAGGTGATGAAGTAAAAGAATGATTCCATTTATAACTCTCTTTGGCGAAAAGCTATTTCTCTATCCCTTTATGATGGGAGCTGCCTGGGGAGTTGGATATCATATTTCTAAATCACTTAATCAAAAATACCATGTCTTTAAAAATTTTAACTGGATTTTTCTGGGTATTTTCATTTCAAGTTGGCTTGGCTCAAAGCTCTTTTATCTATTAAGTGTTGATACAAATGCAAAGACGAGTATCGCTCAAAATACAAACTTCTGGTTAGGTGGTGGTTTTGTCTTTTATGGTGGTCTTATTGGTGGAATCATTTTTATCGCATTAATGACTTGGAAGTTTAAAGTAGATATCGGAGATTTTAGTATCTTTATTCCTTCTATTCTTTTGGGTCATGCTATTGGGCGTATTGGCTGTTTTCTAGCAGGTTGTTGTTATGGGGTAGAGTTAGAGCATGAATACTTTTTTTCACATTATCTGCATGGAGCTGAGCGCTTTCCTGTTCAATTATTAGAGGCGATAGCACTAGTTATTGGGGGATGGTATTTCTTGAGAAGGTTTCAAATTAGATCATTTGAATATGTGATGAATTACTTCTTCTTTTATGCACTTGTACGTTTTATGACTGAGTTATGGCGAGGTGATAGCTTTAGAGGAATCTGGTTTGATCTTATTTCTACTTCACAGATTATTGCTGCAGTATTTGTATTCGTATTTCTCTTTTGGAAAGTTAAAACTTTAAATAAGATTTCAAATAGATAGCTTGTAAATATAAGTTATTACAAGGCCTTCTGGTATTTTCTTCAATTGATACTTATGGTATGAAAATTTAGTTTAATTATTTAAAATTTGGATAAAATTATGGAAAAGAAACTTCGATTTGTTACTGCTGCGAGTCTATTTGATGGGCATGATGTGTCTATTAATATCATGAGAAGGTTATTGCAATCTAAAGGTGTTGAGGTCATTCATCTAGGACACAATAGATCTGTGAAAGAGGTTGTTGATGCTGCAATTAGTGAAGATGCAAATGCAATCGCAATAAGCTCTTACCAAGGTGGGCATAATGAATACTTTCGTTATATCTATGATCTTCTAAAAGAAAATAATGCAACTAATATAAAAATATTTGGTGGTGGTGGTGGTGTAATTACTCCTCCTGAAATTAAAGAGCTTCATGAATATGGTATTGAAAGAATCTATCACCCACAAGATGGAATGAAGTTAGGCCTTGAAGGTATTATTGATGATATGATTGCAAAGGCAACTTATTCAACAATCGAAAATGAAAACTTTGAAAAATACAACACAGATAATTTAAGTATTCGTGAAATATCTAAAGTAATTACTTATATTGAAGATAGAGGTGAAGTTCCTATAAAGTACCCAAGTGGTAAAACACCTGTACTAGGAATTACGGGAACAGGTGGAGCTGGTAAGTCATCTATGATTGATGAATTATTATTAAGGTTTTATCGTAATTATCCTGATAAAAAAATAGCACTTGTATCAGTTGATCCAACTAAGAAGAAAACTCAAGGTGCTCTACTTGGAGATAGGATTCGCTTGGGTAGTGCTAGTTATGATTCTATTTTTGTAAGATCACTTGCAACAAGAAACTCTAAGAATGAATTATCACCACAAATTGAAAAAGTTGTGGGCTTTTTAAAGTCTCAAAGTTTTGATCTTATAATTGTTGAAACTTCTGGTATCGGTCAAGCAAGTGATGAGATCACTCAAGTAGCCGATAAGTGTATATATGTTATGACTCCAGAGTACGGAGCGGCATCTCAGTTAGAAAAGATTGAAATGCTAGAAGTTGCGGACTTTGTTATTATAAATAAGTTTGAAAAGCCTCGCAGTGAAGACTCCCTTAGAGATGTAAGAAAACAATATAGAAGAAATAAAAAGCTTTTTGCTAATCACCCTGGAAGTCCAGAAGATAATGAGTTACCAATCTATGGCACAATGGCTTCAAAGTTTAATGATGTTGGTATTAATGCTTTATTTGTAGATCTTTTAAAAACTTTTAATTTTGAAGAAAATGATCTGGTTAAGAATTTAAAGTGTGAAAAGTTCCCAGAGATTAAAACGTCTATTATCCCAGCAAAGCAAATTAATTATTTAAGAGATATCTCAGAAACTGTTAGGGGATATAATCAAAAAACTCTTGAGTTAGCTACAACCTTATCAAAGGTAGATGCCCTTCAGAAATCAAAAGAAATACTAAAGAGTAAAGATGTGATTGCTGAGATCGATGGTGAATTAAGTAAGCTTAAATCAGAAATCGATAATGTAACAGAAGATGACCTCAAAACTTTTGATGAAACTATTCAAATGTATCGCGAGGGTAAGTTTACTTATCATGTTAGAGATAAAGAAATAAATGTAGATTCACAATACATATCTTTATCTCATCAAAAGATATCTAGAGTTGGGTTTCCTGAGTTCTCAAATCTTGCAGATAAGATAAAGTTCATTAGACGTGAAAATTTACCTGGCTTCTATCCATATGCTGGTGGAATTTTTCCATTTAAAAGAAAAGATGAAGACCCTAAAAGGATGTTCGCCGGTGAGGGTGGTCCAAAAAGAACTAATAAAAGATTTCATTACTTATCAAAAGATGATGAATCTAAGCGTTTATCTACTGCCTTCGATTCAGTAACTCTTTATGGTGAGGATCCAGACTACAGACCTGATATTTATGGGAAAGTTGGTGAATCTGGTGTGTCGATTGCTACTTTAAAAGATATGCAAGACCTTTTTGATGGATTTGATCTTACAAATCCAAGAACATCAGTTTCTATGACGATAAATGGACCAGCTCCAATTATCTTGGCAATGTTTATGAACACTGCAATTAAGCAAAAGCTTAGCGGTGCTGATTTAAATGATCCTGCCAAGAGACTTGAGGTCATGAGAAATGTTAGAGGGACAGTACAGGCTGATATTCTTAAAGAGGATCAAGCCCAGAATACATGTATCTTCTCTTTAGACTTTGCCTTGAAGTTAATGGGGGATGTTCAAGAGTATTTTAGCCGTAATTTAATTAAAAATTACTACGCTGTAAGTATTAGTGGCTACCATATTGCAGAGGCAGGTGCGAATCCAATCACTCAATTAGCATTCACACTTTCAAATGGGTTTACTTATGTTGAATACTATTTAAGTCGTGGATTAAAAATTGATGAGTTCGCTGAAAACTTAAGCTTCTTTTTCTCAAATGGTTTAGATCCTGAGTACAGTGTTATCGGACGTGTTGCTCGTAAAATTTGGGCAATTACTATGAAAGAAAAGTATGGGGCGAATATTAAGTCTCAAAAATTAAAGTACCATATTCAAACTTCTGGGCGTTCGTTACATGCACAGGAAATTGACTTTAATGATATTAGAACGACGCTGCAGGCATTTCTCGCTTTAAGTGATAATTGTAACTCGCTTCATACAAATGCATATGATGAGGCAATTACAACTCCTACTGAGGAGTCCGTTAGAAGAGCTATGGCGATTCAAATGATAATTAATAGAGAGTTTGGATTAAATAAAACAGATAATCCTCTACAAGGATCTTATATTATTAATGAACTTTCTGAGATTGTTGAGGAAGCTGTCCTTTCTGAGTTCGAAAGAATTTCAGACAAGGGTGGAGTACTTGGTGCTATGGAAAGTATGTATCAAAGAGCACAAATCCAAGAGGAAAGTTTATACTATGAATCTTTAAAGGATTCAGGAGAACTTCCTATTATTGGTGTGAATACGTATATCGCTGATAATGTTGACGATCAATTAAATCAAGAGATTGAGTTAACTAGAGCCTCTGCACAAGAGAAAGAAGATCAAATCAATCGATTGAAAAGTTTCCAAAAAGAAAATGAAAGTGAAGCTCAAAACCAATTAAATAAACTAAGAGAAGTTGCACTTCGTAATGGAAATATTTTTGAACAATTACTTGAAGCTGTTAATTATTGTTCACTTGGACAAATTACAAACGTGCTTTATGAAGTTGGTGGTAAATATAGAAGGAATATGTAATGGCCAAAGTCTATACTAAAACTGGGGATAAGGGTGAAACAAGTCTTGTAAGTGGTAATCGAGTTCCAAAGGGGAATGTTCGCATTGATACTTATGGTGAAGTCGATGAATTAAACTCTTACCTTGGTTTAATTGTAACTCATATAAGTGAAAAGGATGTCTTATCAAAAGAAGTTGAAGTCTTTCACACTATTCAGAATAATTTATTTAATCTCGGTTCCAACTTGGCCTGTGAGAAAGAGTATAGAGAAAAATATCAATTACCAAACTTAGCTTCGGAGAATGTGAGTTATCTCGAGCAACAAATAGATCGTTATAATGAAGATCTTGAGAACTTAAAAAACTTTATATTACCAGGGGGTAGTATTGAGGCAAGCCATGCTCATGTTGCACGAACTATTTGCCGTAGAGTCGAAAGAAAAATGGTGAATTATCAGTATAATTTTCCAAACGAAATTCCAGATTTTGCAATAGAGTATATTAATCGTCTCTCAGATTTCTTATTTGTTTTTGCTCGTTATGCGAATAAAAAATTTAATAAAAAAGATATTCTTTGGAAGATAAAGTAATTAGATTTTAAAAATTGTTTCTCCAATAGTCCCTTTCTCTCGAGAGCGGTTCCAATTAAAGAAAACAATGGCAGCAACAACACTTCCGATTAGGTAGAAAAGGTTTTCACCTACAATAATTTGAGTAGGATCTTTCATAAGCTTTGCCATTAATTTTTTTTCACTAGACATCTTATAAGCAAACGGGCCAATTAAAATTCCAAGTCCAATTGCTAAGTCTAGTACAATTGCAAGTTTTTCAAGGATCACAAGCTTTTTAGCTGCTTTGCGATTATTATCCGCATCTTCAGCTACACCCTCGTATAACTTAGCATTTTTAACATATTCTTTTTGTTTCTTGGCTTTATTCTGTGTTTTTCTTTTTGTCTCTTGAAATGTTTCCAGCTCTAAAGTGATAGAACCATTTCTTCTGTTTGAATGTGATGAAGTATGTCTTTTTATTTGCTCATTATCTAGTTTTGTATCTTCCAGTTTAATTTTTGTGGTACCAATACGAATTTCATCACCAATATAGAGTCTTTGTTTTTTTACTTTTATTTCATTTAAGAAAACACCATTCTTGGATTCACAGTCCTCAACAAAAAGACAATCATTTTCAACAAAGGCCTTGCAGTGTAGTCCACTGCAAAGTTCATCATTAACTTGAACTTTAGATCTCTTAGAGCGACCAATTGTTGTTGGAAGTGTTGTCACGGGAACAGTCTTCTTCTTACCGCTTGCATCAGTAATAGTAATATAGAGCTTTAATGTTTTCTCCATGCAAATATTTTAAGTTTTTTTTAATTCTAAGCAAAGTACTTTATTGCTATTTCCTCTTTAGGTGCTTGATATTTTTGAATTCCACTAAGCCAATCTATCTTTGCTTCTAGGGCCCTGAGCTTGGTGAATATACCAATATTCGCTCTATCGAGAAGAACAAAGTCTTGATGTGGTGTTGGTCTATTTTTTAAAGTTTTTACTCGCTTAAAAAGATTGGAGACAAAATCTATCGGATTTATTTTCTCTGGAGCATAGCAACCTTCCTTTGTATAAGGTAGATAGATTGATTTGGCAGTTTCAAGAAAGTGTTCAATAAGCTCATCGCTATCTTCCTTTGTGATTACTCCCAAGGATAAAAGTGCTTTGTGAAATAAATCTTTTTTATTATTCCTAATTGAATATGTAAGAAGGGAATAGGCCATTATAAAATCTTCGCTGAAAACTTTTGCACTCCCACAGTCTAATAGAAATATTTTTTCACCTTTAAAAAGATAATTTCCATTTTGAGGATCAGTATGCATAAAGCCTTTTCCAAATAACTGATCTAGGTGAAACTGATAGAGACTTTCACCTATTGAATCTCTAACTTCACTTTGATAGTTCTTAATTGTGTCAAAGTTATCACCATCTATAAATTTAGTGGTAATTATTTTTTGTGTACAATAATCTAGCATTGGATCTTGAAAAAATATATTTGGGTGATGAGCATATAAAGCTTTAAATTTTTGAATATTACTTAATTCATTCTCATAATTACATTCATCAAGGATAGATGCTGAAAGCTCTTCTATAAGCGGTTTTAGGTTAGGTACTTGAGGGAAAATTATTTTAAATAGTTTTGTGAGTTGATCTAGGTTTTTTAAATCATTCTTTATTGCAAGATCTATTTCTGGGTATTGAACCTTTATTGCTACTTCCTGACCATCCTTTGTTATTGCTTTATATACCTGTCCAATGGATGCACTTGCTATAGGCGTGGAGTTAAACTCTTTAAAAAGATTTTCAGGATAATCTCCAATTTCACTTTTAAAGACTTCTCTCATTTGTGAATAAGGAATTGTGGGAGCATCTTTTTGTAGTTTTTTAAAAAGTTCAACAATTTCTGGTGGGAGTGCAAGGTCTTCTGTTACAGAAATCATTTGACCTAATTTCATTACTGCCCCTTTGAGCTCACCCATACTCAAGATTAATTCTCTGGCCGCATTGAGCTTTCTAATATTTTCAATACTTTTTTGAGATTCAACTTTTTCAATTAGTAGGTGTGTACCGGCTTTAGTAAGAGCTTTTCCAAGGTCTGTAAGTCTTGATAATTTTGAAGATCTAAACTTTTTCATATAGTAAGTGTTTGAAATGAGGTTTAAATAAGTTACAAATTGACTTATTTAAGGCTATAATATACTAAAACCAAGAATACGGGAAAACTATGAATACAAATGAACTTATACAAATAACAGACAAAGCACTAGATCAAATTCAAACAATTTTCGAAAGTGAAGGAAAAGATTATAGCAAGGGACTAAGACTTGCTGTTGTTGGTGGTGGTTGTTCTGGACTACAATACAAGATTGAATTCTCTGAACCAAAAGATAAAGACAATATTCTAGAATATAATGATGTTAAGGTTTTAATTGACCCTAAATCATCTATTTATCTAAAGGGTGTTGTGCTTGATTTTAAAGATGGCCTAAATGGAAAAGGCTTTGTCTTTGAAAATCCAAATGCTAAAAATACTTGTGGTTGTGGTGAGTCTTTCACTGTCTAATTACTAATGGATATAATCGATTATTACTTTCAAACGCTTAAAGAGCCACAAAGGTACTCTTTAGAAGATTTTAAATGTATTCAAGTCAAAGGACCTGATGCATCTTCCTTTCTACAAAATCAAACTACAAATAATGTTTTAAGTCTCTCTGAGATGAGTTTTCAGACAAATTGTTTATTAACTCCAAAAGGACTTATAGATAGTATTTTTCTACTATTAAAAATTAATGAAAATGAATTTCAAATCATTGTTGAAAAAGAGTTTTTAGAGCGAACTATTGAACGATTAGATAAATTTCTTATCTCTGAGGATGTTGAACTTACAACTATTGATCAACATTATAGCTTTTACTTTGGAAGAGCAAAGTTTGAAGGCCTAGAAGGATTTTTCTATGGTGAGAAAGGTTGGCTATCTGATAAAGATTTAAAAATAAACAAAACATCTGACCTAAAACTTTTTAAAACTCTCTCAGGTTATGTTTTATTTTCTGATATTAATGGAAACACCCTCTTTAATAACTCCGGTGTAATAAATTTTGCATATGACCCTAAGAAAGGTTGTTTTCCTGGTAATGAAACAATTTCAAAAATTGAATCACGTAAAGGTGCAGGTTTCAAAGATACTTTGCTTTTTGGCAAAGGAGAATTAACGCTTGCTATAGGTGATGCTCTAAGAATTGAAGGCCGCAAAGTAGCTACTATTAATGACTTATTTAAATTAGATGATGATAACTTTATACTTAAAGTAGACTTGCTAAGAGATTACCGCATTGAAAATAAGAAGCTCACTCTTGATGATTTTTCAAGTGAGTTAATTGTGCATAACTTACCTTATTATAATAGTAACGAAAAACATACATACCTATATGATAGAGCTATTGAATTATTTCAGGCCTCGCAAGATGAAAAGGCCATTGAGTATTTAAAATTAGTACTTTTTTATAAGCCAGATTATGCAGATGCTTATGAAACATTGGCAGTTATTCTTGGTCGTCATGATCGATATGATGAAGCTATAGAACTCTTAGAAAAATTAGTTGAAGTTGATCCTAAATCAGTAATGGCACATACTAACTTATCTATGTTTCATATGAAGCTTGGTAATATAGAAGTTGCTGAAGAACATAAATCCCAGGCCACTTTAAAATCTTTTGAAAAGTTTGGTGAAGAAGCTGAAAACAAACGAAGACTTGAAGAAGCTAAAGAGGCGGAAAAAGCCGAAGAGATTCGTAAAGAAGGAATGTTCAAACAAGTTCTTGAAATAGATGAAGAAGATCCACTAGCAAATTATGGTATGGCCGAAATCCTTTTTAAAAGAAATACATTTAATGAGGCCAAGAGTCATTTAGAAAAAGTATTACAAACAGATGCCAAATATTCTGTCGCTTACTTACTACTTGGTAAAGTTCATCTCTCACTTGGTGAGAAGGATCTCGCAAAAAGTGTTTTCACAAATGGTGTCGAGATAGCTGCAAAAAATGGTGATCTTATGCCAGCGAATGAAATGCAGCGATTTTTAAATGATTTGAATTAAAAAATAGGTAAAAAAAAAGCCCTCAAAAGAGGGCTTTAAATACTTAGAAAATGGCTGGGAAGGTGGGACTCGAACCCACGACCAATAGATTAACAGTCTACTGCGCTAACCAACTGCGCTACTCCCCAATCTAAGTGTAGAAATATTTATAAAAGACAAACTCATTATTGTCTACAAATTTTTTTGACATAAGTCGTTAAAATTACAAGAAACTTAATTCTGTCAAAAACACTCAAGTATTTTGAGCTTTCTTCCGATAAGTTATACGGAGATATAGATATGCTTGGTCCTATGGGGGCACGAATTATTGATCTTTTAAAGATCATGACGCCCAATGAAATAGATAAATATGTTGAAAAGAAAGAAGAGACAAGTGAGCTCAAGCTTGCAGCTGGTGCTGAGGAGTTTGATGTAACGAAATCCCCTCCAAAAGTTTTTAAAAATCAAGATCATAATGAAGATCAGAATCACAATAATGAAGAAGATCTGCAGCATGAAGCCAAAATTATACCGTTACATAAAGGTGTTGAATCAGAAGTCGAGTCCAATCAGGAAGACACAATAGAGGCAAGTGATCACGAAGAAGAGGAAGACTCACAATATGCAGGCTCAAAGTCAGAGCAAGAATTAGAAAAAGCAGGAATTTTTAGTGCAAATAAAATTAAAGCACTTCAGAAAGAAAAACTAAAACGATACAAAGCCAAACAAGAATCAACATCCAACTTTATTTTAAATCAAAGAGAAAAATTAAAAAGAACTAAGTTAAGGTTAATAGAGCAAGATGCTATTAAAAACTATAGTCAAAATGCAAGTGTTGAGAAAATAAATAATGAAATTGATATTGATAATCCAGACGAAGAAAAAGTATATGGAAATAAGGGTATTTTAGTTAATAAAAAACATTATTAATTAAATATGTACACAGCTTACTTTCAAGCCCTTTAACTCTGCATACTCATTTGAAACTTCGAGATAATTTCCTTCAGATTTTCCCTCAACTAATTCAACTCTAAAATCATAGTCTTTATCAGGAACATAAACTAAGTATCTTTTTGTTTGGTCTATTGAGTTATTGATTTTAACTTCAACATTCTTTGTTTCTTGAATCGTTTGAATTCTCTCTTGTCTAGCTCTGTAATGAGGTCCACCATCAAACGGATCTACCTCATTAGTATATTCAAAACCAATTGATTCGAGCATTGATTGCACTGGCTTTGTTTCTTTACCAACCTTTCCAATCGCTTCTCTTGCTTCTAAGGGGAGTAGGGTCATGTAAATATTTTCAGAAGGAAATAAACTTAAAATGAACTCTTTATTATTCCTACTTAAAATATCCGCTTCTTTATATCCCATATTCATAAAGCGTCTTCCAATAGCTTCCCATAGAGGAGCATTACCATTCTTATCTAGTGGAGGCATAAGTTCTGTGTGAATCACTTCTTTAAATCGTTTAGGTTGATTTGCAATGTATAAAAAGCGCACAAAAGAAAGAGCTTTTCCTAATTTTAGTTTTCTATACTTAGGGTGTAGAACAAGTCCTCCAATTTCAGTTGGGCCGTCATTGTCTAAACCTAGTTTTAAAGTTCCGTGAGTAAAACCTGTATTTATGGTTTGTGAAAACTTTTGTTCATAATCAACCTTTAAATAAAAATGTGGTTCAGTTTCTGTCCCATGTTGTGCATGTATCATTGAAACACCAATGATTTTATCAGTTGCTCTTTCGACTAAAACAAAAATATACCAATTCTTACTTAAATCTGAATTAGGATCTTTAAAACTTTTAAATGATGCAGTTACTTTTTTTTCTATTAAACTCTTATCTGATGGAAGGTTTATAAAGTTAACCAGCTTACTTAAAGCAAAGAGCTCATCTACATCTTCAGGCGTAACATTTCTAATATAAAAATCATTCACAAATAATCTCGATTAATAAGTTTAACTGTTCGTTGGTTATACTTGTTGTAATATTTAGTATATCAGAGTTAGTGATAATTGGTTTTGATGGCGAAATTTGCTTATTCATTATATTTACACCACAGGTATCGATTCCTTTGGCATTAAGGGTCGATTCAATTTGAGCAATCCGACCATTTCCTTCATTTAATAAAACAACCTTTATGAAATTGATAAATGGATTTAATAGATGAGATTGTAGTGAAGGAAGGTGATTATCAGAAAAACTTTCGCCAAAGTGTAAGTAGGCACCTA
This sequence comes from uncultured Bacteriovoracaceae bacterium, assembly GCA_913053615.1. Lineage (GTDB taxonomy): Bacteria > Bdellovibrionota > Bacteriovoracia > Bacteriovoracales > Bacteriovoracaceae > UBA845. The sequence goes on from CAJXHA010000004.1 coordinate 12,146, forward strand.
TACCTAAATCTAGGTAATAATTTTTAGCTTCAGCGAATTGAAAGACTTCACTAGGGACTAATTCTTTTGAGCTCGCAAAAAGCAAATCTTGTAAGATAATTATCTCGTCCTTAACTTTTTTCTTATTGATGAAATCATTTAAATTATATGTTGAACTTGTGCCCTGTGGAGCTGGTGTAAAAGAGATATTTTTAAAAGCACTTAGTTGTGTCTGGAGAAAAAGTAGATTTTCTTTATTTAAAATAAAGGGGACAATGGCACTCGATAGTTGAAGAGAATTATCAACTAATGCCCTAAGGAGTAATGGATGGCCATAGGATAAGCTGCCCTTATGGCTTATGGCCCTTAGATCAAAGGCATAGTTGTGTCCATCTGATGCAAATGGACCTTCTCCAGAGCTAATCTCGCCCTCTAGAGCTGCTATTTGATCATGAGACGGGCTACGTCTTGTTAATAGTATTTGACTAAAAAGATCGGCCCCTAAATCTTTTAAATTATTCTCCATACCTTGATTTATACCTCATCAGTATTGATAATGAAATGTACTTTTATGAGGATTTAATGTCGATAACAGATGAATTTCAAAAACTAGTTGAAGCTGAAGATTATGATAAAGCTCTAGCGTTTCTTATACAGAATCAGAAAGAGTTTGATCAGGGTATATTTTATTATAATAAAGGAACTCTTGATGCAAAAAGAGGAGATCTTATTAATGCAAGAATCTCTTTTGAAAAAGCTAAAGCTCAAGGTTTTATAAATAAGGATTTAGTTAAGAACCTGGAGATGACTAAGGATACATTAGGTGTTGGTTATCTAGAAAAAACATATTCAATTGAATCTGATTTGATTACAACAGTAGTGGATATGAGTCTTTATACTCCCATCATAATCAGCTCTATGCTTTTAATTACATTCTTTGTTTTTTTTCGAGAAATAAAAAATATATTTTTAATTTCTATCTTCTTCGTTATTAGTTCCTTGCCATTACTTGGCTATTATTATGTTCAAGAAAATTTTGAAAAAGTCATTGTTAAAGAAGAAGCTATTGTGAGAGTTGGGCCTTCAAAAATATTTGATGAAAGTCAGATAATTCCAGCTGGAATGATGGTCATTCTAAAAAAAAATAAAAGTAAAAATTGGGCAAATATCTATCTTCCTAAAAGTCATGGTGGATGGGTACAAAATATAGAAACGGAAAACTTATGACATATGAAGAGAATAAAAAGTCACAATCTGAAAATATTGAAGACTTTAAACAAGACCGAGTGAATATACCGATACTGCAATACTTTTGGAATGCAAGTCCTTTATCTCATAATCGTAAAAATAGTTTGCACACCTTTCTTAGAGGAATCAAGGTCTTGGGCAAGTTAACGGACTATGAACTTAGACTTTTATCACAATTCCTTCACCAAAGAGAGTTCGAGTCTGGAGAAGATATATTTCATCAAGGTGATCGAGGATTTGGATTCTACTTTATATATTCAGGTGCAATTGAGATTTATCTAGAAAAGAAAGTTAGTGATGGCTCTAAGAACGAACAACATATTGTTAATCTGGTTCCTTATCAATACTTTGGTGAGTTAGCTTTACTTGATGAACAGGATGTTAGAAATGCTAGTGCGAGAGCAAAGCAAAACTCGACACTGTTTGCGTTGTTTAGACCAGACCTTGAAGAACTTATTGAAAGGTACCCCGTAGTTGCTGCAAAGCTTTTACAGTCTATTTCCTTGATTATTACTAAGAGGTTTATCGAGACTGCAAATGAAGTACAGATTTTAAAAGATAAAATTATAAGATTGGAATCAGATGAAAGTAAAAAAGATTAATATAAATACAATACGTCTAACCTTCTTCATTTGTTTTATTCTTATTATTATAGGTGTCTTATTTAATCTGCCTAGAATATTGATTCCATTTGGTATTGCATACATTTTGTCCCTAATGTTGCGTCCAGTACGAATATCGTTTTATTCAAAAAGTATTAAGCAAAAGATATTTGCATGGGCCTCATTAATTTTTATACTTTTTAGTTTTAGTTACCCAGTTGTTAAGGGGGTTAATACTATTTCCTCTGAAACCAGTAAGATCGAATACTACTTACCTCGTTTGGAGAATTATCTGCGAGTAAAGTATCGATATGTGAGAAAAGAAGTTAAAGAGCGCTTTAATTATGAAATCACAACTAACCCGGTGGACAAATTAGTTGAATTTGGACAGACTTCCACTCAGAAAATCTTTATTTACTTACCCGGAATCTTGGGCTCACTTTTAGAATGGGGATTCATGATTCCACTTTTTCTTTTCTTTATCATTAAAGATGGTAAAAAAATGAGGATTCAATTCTTAAAACTTACCCCAAATAATATAGTTGAAAGGGCCTATTATCTTTTCTACCAATTCAATACTAAGTTTGGTGACTATATTTTTGCTAAATTTATTGAGGCGGCTATCGTTGGGATTGTCATTACTATTGGTTTGGCAGTTATAGATTTTCCATTTGCATTTCTATTGGGAATCACAGCAGCTGTAACAAATATCCTACCTTATGTGGGCCCAATTATTGGCTTTCTTCCAGCATTAATTGTTGGCCTAGTAGATCAGAACCCAGATACCACACTTGGAGCAATGATTTTATTGTATGTCATTGCAAATACAATTGATTTAGCGTTAGTGTTTCCACTTCTGGTATCAAAAATAGTTAATTTGCATCCGATTTTAGTTGTGGTTAGCGTCATACTTGGTTCACAGTTTGCTGGTATTATTGGAATGATTATTTCTATTCCTTTGGCGGCTTTCTTAAAGCTCTTGTTTCAGGAGGTTTATAGAGAACTTTATACCAATCCAAGCTCCAATTAGCTTTACGCTTTTAGGGCTTTGATGGTAATTTATAAGCATGTCTTTATTATTTAGGATATCAATAATTTTCATTGTGATCTCGTGTGCATCTGACAAGCCTAAGGGTAAAACAGAGGCGGAAATTCTTTATAAAGAAGCCCAGAGATTAATGGATGATGGTCGCTATATTTTAGCTACAGAAAAGTTAAATCAATTAAAGAATCAATACCCATACAGTATTTATGCAACACCATCAGAGTTGTTAATGGCGGATATTCTTTATGAGCAAGAAAGTTATGTAGAGTCAGCTGCGGCTTATCTTCTTTTTAGAGACTTTCACCCAAAGCATGAAAAGCTTTCTTATGTTGTTTATAAAATTGCACAATCATATTTTAAGCAAATTCCAGAAACATATGATCGCGATTTACAGCCTGCTTTTGAGGCCATCAAGTACTATAAAGAATTAAAACTAAAATTTCCAAATAGTAAGTATTCATTAAAAGCAAACAAAAGAATTTCTAAGAGTCAGCAAATGATTAGAGATAAAGAACAGTATATTGCTGATTTTTATTTCAAGACAGAAAATTATGAAGCGGCTTTATGGCGTTATAAAGATATATTAGATAATTTTAAAAATAAGAAAATTGTCTCTCATAGTGCTAGAAGAATAGTTTTATCAAATTACTACTTAAAGAACTGGGGAGATTGTTATAACTCAGCTCAAAAGTATAAAACTATTATTAAAGAAAATGACGACTATAAAGAAGCTTATAATAAGTGTAGAGCAAAGTTTAAATAAGAATTGATTTAAAGGTGATAAATGGAAAATAAAAGAGAAAAGAAGCTATTAGCAGACGGTGTTGAACTTTTTAATAAGAACTCACTAAGTAAAGCTATGAAGCTCTTTGAAGAAGTTCTTGATATCAATCCAAAATCTGCAGATGCTTATTTCTATATTGGAAACATCTTTCATATCAAAGGGCAATTAGGTAAAGCTGTAAAGGCCTTTAATAAGGTTTTAGAAGAAAATCCTAACCATACCGATGCATCAATAAGCTTATCTGTAATACTAAATGATATTGGTAAGTATGAGGAAGCAAAGTCTATTTTTGAAAAAGCTAATGAGCACGTTAAGAAAGAGAAAAAGGGTTTAGAAGATCCTCATATAAATATTAAGTTTGCAAATAAGCATTACGAAATTGCAGAGATGTACTTCACTTATGCTCGTTATGATGAAGCTCTTTATGAGTACAATAAGGCGAGTGCACTTGATGAATCAAACTTAGAGGTTAGGATTAAGATCGCAAAAGTTTACTCTAAGAAAGGTTTCCTTTCTAAGGCCATCGAAGTTTTAAAGAAACTTAAATCAGAACAATTAAATTATATACCTGCTAGAATTGCACTAGGTCTTTTATACTATGGATCAGGTAATGTGATTGAGGCACAAACAGAGTGGCAGAGTGCTTTGCAAAAAGACCCAGGTAATGAAGAGCTGCAAATGTATTTAAAGCTTTCTAATAATGCTACGGAAACAAATCTAACTTCAATTCAATAAAGCAAATTTCAAATTTACGCATAAAAAAAGCCTCTTAAAAAGAGGCTTTCTTATTTATAAAATAGTTTTTTTAATTAAGCTTCAGAAGTTCTTTCTTTGCTATTATTTGCTGAAGCAGTATTTGTTGCTTCTGCAGTTTCGCTAACAGCTTTTGGCTCACTAACAGTTGTTCTTTTAGAATCATCTGAACTGTAAGCAACAATATAGCTCTTAAGATCTTTGTACATTTCATATTTAACAGAAAGTTTACTGTCTTGAAGTACAATTTGCTTAGCAATTTTCTTCTTATTATTGATAACAATTGGTGCTTTCAAGTTAGCAGACATTTCAGTGATATCTTGAGGGATAGTCAGAATGCTATAGATTCTAGCATCTGCAATCGTTTCAATTTGAACACTATTCATATCTGCTGGAAGTAATTTTGCTGTATAATCAGGTTTAAAAATTTTAGGCTCAATGATAGGGAATGCAACTTCAGCATCCTCAGTAGATTGTAACCATAAAATAAGCGTTGAATCGCCCGGGTCAACTACGAAGTACTTAGTTAGTTTTTCAAATCCAAGAAGTCCTTCCTGGAAGTTGATCACATCATTTTCATTTACTTGTAATTCCCCAAATCTTGTTGTGTTGACCTTCACCATATCCTCCGAATCAATTTACGTGTGGTAGTTAATTTCTACCTTTTATGATGGTATCAGTCAATTATATTGGATCACAAGGCGGAATTTATTTCTTCTTAAGATCTTCGTTTAATTTGCTGAGATCAGCTGGTGTAGCTTTAGATGCTGCAGTGTTCTGGTCCTGGATGGCCTGATACACTTCTTCTCTATGAATTTTAGTTTCTTTTGGAGCTTTGATACCCAAGCGAACTTGTTTACCTTTTATTTGAACTACGACAATCTTTATATTGTCATCGATAGCTATGCTTTCTCCAAGCTTCCTTGTTAGAACTAGCATTATTAAAATCCTCTTATGTGCTAAGTTTAACCTTATGTCGGGAATCTCATATATTACTGCACATATAAAATTGCAAGTAAATTATTAGAACTAAATATTTGATTTGTAAAATATACTCTTAAGATAAATTATTGATTTTTCTTAAGGTGGGTAGGTAACTATACGTAATTAAATAAATTTTTTGTATGCTCTCTAAAATCACTAATAAATGTTTAGTAAAAATTAAGCTATCTTAAGAAATCTAAAAGTGAACGATTCATCATTTGTGAACTAGCTTTGTAGGTCGCATTCAATGTATTTTGTTGACGCGTGAGGTCTGTGAAAAGTTCAGCAACATCAGCATCTTCAATCTTAGTTTTGTACTCAGCGTTAAGTAATTTAGTCTTCTCAATAGAGTTTTCTGCATTCTCAATTGAGTTCACTGTTGAACCAAGCTCAGTTCTAAGTTTGATTAGATTATCCATATCTTTATCAAGAGTAGGAAGTATCGTTTGAACGATTTCTGGATTATTAGTTAGAAGTGCATTTTCTAATGACTGAATATGCTTAATAATATTTCCCGAACGCTCGCTTTGAGAATCTGTTCCATTATTTTGTTCAGAAGCAAGTTCTCGATTGATTTGCATTTCTTGTTCTGGGTATGGATTATTCATTTCAGGTTTTTGCGGTTGAACTTGTTCTGGTCCATTAGCGTAGGCATCCTCTGAAAAGAAAACTTCTTTACCTGGTAGATTAACGTTAACAAAAAAGTCTTTTTGAACTTCAACTTTAGTTTGATTGGTATCCCCAAAGTAATTTCCGTTTTCATCAAATGGGCGAGTGAGAGTTTTATGTCCTCCAAAGATAAACTTATTACCCATTCTTCTATTACCAATGCTTACCATTTGCCTTTTGATTTGATTAATTTCCTTGGCAACACTCTTTCTTATATCAGCATCATAAAAATTTGATGCTTGTCCAATGGCAAGCTCTTTGGCTTTCATCGTGAGGTTTGTAAGTTCCTCAATTGCATTTTCAGTAAAAGATAATTGAGCTTTTGCAAAACTAATATTTCTTAAATATTGTTCATTATCAATATCAACTGATCTTACAGCCAGTAATTCAGTGTTACCGATTGGATCATCACTTGGCTTTTGTATTCTTTTTAAGTTAGAACCTTTTAATTGAATATCTTCAAGACGGCTTTTGGTCTTGCCGACAGCATGATTTATGGCATGGAATGAACTGGCTTCTGAAACTCTAGTCATCTATTACCTCATCATCCCTAGTACACTATCAAACATTTCATCAGCAGCTCTTAAAACTCTTGCTGATGCATCGTATGATTGTTGATATCTAACTAAATTGGCTGTTTCTTCATCGATAGAAACACCAGAAATTCTTTGTTTAATTGACTTTGCTTGAGCCAGAATGCCGCTACTTTGCTCTGTGTCAATTTTAGACTTAGAAGTTTTTAAACCAATAGTTCCTACACTTTTTAAATAACTTTCTTCAAATGTCTCATCACCTTCACCTAGAATCTTTTCATGTTGAAGTTTTGAAATAGCAATTGAGACTCTGTTATCACCTGGAGAGTTTGGAGTTAAGGCTGTGGTAATATTATTTAAATCTTCTTCAATTTCATCTGAGATTTCTAAGTACTCTGCAGCTCTATCAACTGTTAGTGGTAATTTAAAGAAATCAATTCCCGTTACTTTTTTACCATAGCTAGAAACTGGATTTCCTTGTTGATCAAACTCAACTTTTCCATTTACATATCCACGTCGGTGAATTGCATTAGTGGCCTTTGCTAATCCATAAGCTAAATTATCAATTTGAGATCTCAATTCAACGATCTCATTATTTCTTGTATCTAATAATCCCTTTAAAGCACCCTTGCGTAAATTCTTTGATACTTTAAGATTAGTGTTTGATTCAAAGAAGATTTCCATTTGTCCTTCTTCGTCTCGAATGTTTCCGCTATTGCCTTTCATCATAGCTGCTTTAAGTGTGTTAACCGCACCTCCGGCAACAAGAGATCCTGTACCAGCAATATTGACTACGTACTGACCTTTCTCATCTTCATATGTATTAATGGTCATATATTCTGCAATTAGACGAACAGACTTGTCTCTTTGATCTCTTAAGTCTCCTGTTTCTCCACCCAAGTTTTCAAGGCGAATAATTTCCTTATTAAGTTTAGCAATATTCTCTGCCGCCTGATTAATTTCATCTACGGAAACAGCAATCTTCTTGTCGATATTACCTTTAATACCAGTTATTGAAGAGTCAATGCGTTTAAAGTCCTCAACAACAAGTCGAGCATTATCGCGGACCATTGTTCTTACAACTTCGTTATCTGGTTGATTAGAAAGTTCTCTAAATGAATTAAAGAAACGATTGAGAACTTTATTCATCCCATCGCTATTGATCTCATTAAAGACCTCTTCAATATTCATTAATTGATTTGTTCTTTCTTCATTATATTGGTGTTGAGAAATAGATTGATTAAGTTTCTTTTCTACTAATTTATTGTGAACTCGTTTAATTTCACGAATATTAGTACCTGTCCCTACAACGTAGTCTCCCTCTGCAATAGGGGTGTTTGTTTCTGTTGTAATTCTTTGACGAGAAAAGTTGTCATCATTAGCATTGGCAATATTATGGGACGTAGTCGCCATTGACTTCTTTGAAGCGTTCATTGAAGATCGACCAATGCTAAATAAATCAGCGCCCAATATTACCTCTATCTAGTGGAGTTATAGGAAGTTGTCCCATTAGCTCCGTAAGTTTTATATTTTTTACCACCACCAAAACTATCTTTAAGCTCTTGAAGTGAAATAAGGGCCTTATTAAGATAGATTTGATTCTTCTTATTTTGATCTTGTAGTTTTTCAATTACATCGAGAAGGATAAGGTTTAACTTATCAATTCTCGTACTAACATTCGTTAAGTTGTGCTCTCTTAGTAAGTCAGTGAAGGCAGAGATTTTCTGTACATCAGTACCTAGTAGTTGATTAATTTCATGAATAGTTTGAGCTCTTTGCTCCTCAAGTTGATTAATCTCTGCAATAACTTCTTGTTTATTATTTAAAGTGTCATCAAGTTTATCAAGGTCACTAGATAAGAGATGAACATACTCATCACAGGTTAATTCATATAATAAAGAGTGTAGTTGACAAAAATTTTGCCAAACATCGCCTAGGTATTCAGACTTAATTTTTAACTCTAACTCAATTCTTGCGTCACTCATTTTATTCCCTTAATAACGATCGCTTAGTACTCAGATGCAAGCATCTTGTCTGCTAAAGCATCATAGTCAATATCATAAGTTCCGTTTTGAATTCTTGCTTTAAGATCAGCGATCTTTGCAGAATTATCTACAGGAGCTGCAGCATCAACAGTTCTTTTGATTCTAGAGAAATCTTTAATTTGCTCTGGAATAGAAACTTTTGCATCACGAGCTGTATTTTCATTAAGCTCTTGTGCTCTTTCATAAGTGTTGCGGCTTACATTCCTTGCTCTTGTTGTACCAGCAGCTTTACCTTGCTGAGACGTTTTAGAGTGTGGGAAAAATGGTGTGCGAGTATCTACGCTATTCATGACTACCTCCTTCATTGGAGTCAACTTCCTGTTTCTTATAAGTCCTTAGTCCCTCATTCGCTTTGGCAAGATTGTCGTGGCGAATATACTGAGGAGCTAATTGCTCTATAATCATTTCTTTTAGGCCAAGACCACTCTTTGTTTCAGACATGATCTTCGCGTACTCTTCATCAAGCTTTGAATTATAAAATCTTTCAGCTTGGTTCATTGGCTCATTCTTATTAACAGTTTTTCTCATTTCATTAATCATGTGATTAATAAACTGAGATTCCATTCCTTCTGCGACCTTCATGATCTCTTTTGGAACGTACTTGTACTTGTCATACACTTTGTATGATTTTGTATTTTGATTTTGCATTGAAATGTTAGAGATTTTGTCTGACAATTCAACCTTCCTAGTTTCTAAACCCTCCATCCTAAAGGGCTTTACAATATTAGTATAACATTAACAAACCGCACAAGCTACTCAAAAAATGATATTTATCCAAATTATTGACATTATATGAACTCAAGGTCGGCAATTAATGCCCCATTCTTCTTGAGCGTCTGAAATATGGATATAAGATCATCCGGGCTTGTCCCGATTGCGTTTAATGCATTTACTAGATCATTTAGAGTGGTCTTTTTCTCAATAAGGTATAACGAACCTGGAGCAGCACCACCACCATCTGCACCAACTTGGATTCTTAGATCACCGTGGCTAATGGCTGCTTTATTTAGAGTCACTTCGCCACCGGCAACTAATGTTCCCGTTTTTTCATTTATTACAATTTTAGCTTTTTGATCTTGATTAATTCTGTAGTTCTCTACAATGGCAATAAGATCAACCACTCTTTTTTGATAATTAGGAGGAATAATTAAATCAATAGTTGCTGAATCACTGGCACTTGCAAATTTTCCACCTAAGTTTTGATTAATGGTCTTTGTTACTCTCGCCGCAGTTGTAAAGTCTGGAGCATTTAGTGCCATTCTAATTGAGTTTTTATCATTGAAGTTCATTCCAATTTCTTGTTCAACAATTGCCCCATCTGGAATAGCAGCCGTTGTCGCAAACTTTGCTCCCTGAGTGAGTCCACCGATTGAAACTGCACCATTTGCTATTGCATATACTTTTCCATCTCCACCTTTTAGGGGAGTCACTAAAAGAGTTCCACCAGCAAGTGAGCTAGCATCCCCAATTGATGAAATTGTTACATCAATTTTTTGTCCCGTACGAGCAAAAGAGGGTAGTTTCGCCGTTACGATAACTGCAGCAACATTGGCTGAACTAACTTCCTGTACAGGGTCTAATCCAAGGGTTGCAAACATTTTTTTCAGCGAGTTATTTGTAATTTCTCCACCACTGTCTCCGGTACCATTAAGTCCGATCACTAATCCATATCCTATAAGAGGATTATCTCTAACACCTTTAATGGTAACGATATCTTTTAGTCTATTGGCACTGAATGCAGATAGAGAAAAGACCAATAGGAGAAATAAATACTTCATGTTAATACCTCAAAACTGTTATTTTAGGTTCTAGTATAGAGTCAGAGTCTATACTGTCATTATCATTAATATACTTTTTAGGAACGAGTCCTTGGACTTCAATAAAACGTTTATAATCTTTAAAGAGAACTTCTTTTCTCCCTCTAACGAGAAGGTAGTCTTTGTTGATTTGTTCAATAACTTGAGTTGAGATTTTATCGTATACTTCACCTGTCGCACTATTATTTGCAGCAGCAGGGGCTGGAGTTTCTTTTTGCTCAGTTTCAGCTTCCCCTTCTTTTTTGGCTGTTTTCTTCTTTTTTTCAGGAAAGGTTCTTTTTAGTTCTTCTTGAATTGTATCTTTTAGTTTCGCCATTACTTCAATAATAACGATATCGCCTTTTTTCTTCACATTATTAGTAACAAATAAATAACTCTCGCTATTTTTAGATGACCAAAGACTTCCATTGGTAGAATTGTCTTTTAGATCTTCTGCACTAACTCTTTGACCTCTATTTTGATACTGTCTTCTCGTTGAGGGAGCAAGATTTCTTGTGGTTGCTGTATTTGCATATCCACCAAGAGTTACTGGGTTTTGAATCGGTCTTCTATCATTTGCTCTACTATAACGATTAGGGCGGTATTTAGCGTAGGGGTCATACCTTCTTTGTGGAGCTTTAGTATGTCCTTCTTCGCGAGCAATCTGATTATGAATTTTGTTCACGTATGATGAACAAGCTATAAAATTGAATAGAATGAGTGCAGATAAAATAAATTTCATAATTCAACCATCACTTTGTTAAAGTCAATTACCTTAGCTTTTATCACCTTCTTGGTTTTTGGATTGAATAAGCTAATTATTTGTCCATAAGTACCGCTCTCTCTCGATACTGCTTGGCTTTTTAAAGCTACTTTTGCACCCTTTACGATGACCTCAACATTTTGATTAAACTTTACAAGTGTCTTTGGAACGAGGTCGAATTGTTTTAAAGTATTTCCCTTTAAAAGGTTTTTATTAACTTTATAATATTTGATGTTTTCGTAATCACTAAATAATTGATCGTTTCCTTCATCATAAACAGACTTCACTGACACGTTTGACTGACTTAAGTTTCCTTGGAAAGGATTAATGTCTTGGTTGAGTATGAGAGCTCTTCTTTTAACTAAGAAGGTTGCACTTAGCCAAATCTGCTTGTCTGCAGTAATGAGCTTGAAGTTCTTTTCACCTGGCGTTGAACACTGACTACAAACAACTCTAAGGCTTTGAACATCATTTGTATTATAGGAAGCATTTCCATAAAGTGATCTAACTTGCTTAATGAGATATTCATCTAGCTTTAATGAATTTTTAACAAACTCGCCAGCGCTAGATACATTAATTTTCTTAGGTTTAAAGTTTATATCTGCATTGTGCTCAGACTTAAAAATGTTTTTCAGGTGTTGAGCAGGTATTTCTCCTTCAACATCGGAAACAAAGTTTATGTATTTTTGAACAATATTGTCACTACAGTCTGTTGATTGCACGATGGAGTTATCGAGAATTTTATTAAACTTTATAATATGTGCAAAACTCTCAAGCGTACACTGAGAGTAAGTTGCAAAAGAAAATGTTAAAAGTGCTAAGTAAGTTTTTATCATCGTATATTATTCACCGTTTGTAGCATTTGATCTGCAATACCCATTACTTTAGAGTTCATCTCATATGCTCTTTGTGCTTTTATTAATCCTGTCATTTCATTCATTACACTAACATTAGAAGACTCAAGCGATCCTTGCTGAATAAATCCTGCATTCTCTGTTCCTGGTACATTTTGAATTGGTTCACCACTACCTACCGTTTTTTTCGCAAGATTAGCTCCCATATCAGACATACCTGCAGGATTTACGAAAGTGAAAACTGGTATTTGTCCCAGTTCAACAGGCTCTGTTTGATTGGTTAGGAAGGCCTGTACTTTTCCATCTTCAGAAATATTTAATTTCATTGTATTTGGTGGGATTGTAACGCCTGGGAGAAGAGGGTAGCCAGCTCTGGTTTTTAACATACCTTGAGCATCAACTGTGAATGAACCGTCACGTGTGTATAGAACTTGATTTCCAACTTGAACTCCAAAAAAACCATCACCCATAATCATTAAGTCATAAGGACGGTTAGTTATTTGTGGACTTCCCATTGAATGGATTCTTCTAACAGCTGAAACTTTTGACCCAGAGCCTACTTGGTAACCAACAGTGTGTTGAGTATTGTGGGATGATCTTGCACCACCTTCTCTAACTGTCTCGTTAAGGAGGTCTTCAAATTCAACCCTTTGAGACTTATATCCAGTGGTGTTCACGTTCGCAATATTATTGGAAATCGTATTAACATTTGACTCCATTGCTGCCATTCCAGTCGCTGCTGTGTTAAGAGCACGCATTAATGCTGAAGCATCGTAGGCAATCAATAGTAGCATAATTGCTGAAAATAATTTTAATCTAAATAATGCACTTCTAAAATTTTGAGATGTCATTAACAGCTCTCCCTGAAATATTGTCATAAGTACTAATAGCTTTTTGAATGTTTTCAAAGTGGCGATTAGCTTTAATTAGCTCTGCCATTTCTTTAACGGCATTAACATTTGATCCCTCTTCAAAACCTTGATGAACAGCTGTCTTTTGTGCCTGAGTGAAGGTATTTGTTTCACTATTATTTGCATAAAGTGAATTACCTTGTTTTCTTAAAGCGTGTGGATCTTTAAATTCAACAACTGAAATTTGGCCAGCAAGGCCTTTGTCTGTGAATAGTTCGCCTTCTTTAGAAATAGAAAGCTTTTTTAAATTGGTTGGGACTTTTAAAACTCGCGACTCAATATTTGAGGTAGTGTCGTCTCCTCCTTGAGACTTTTCTACCTGAGCCGAAAGAAGCTTAAATCCTCTTTCGTTCACTATCTCTCCATCCTTGGAAATACTAAAGTGACCTGTTCTTGTAAATCTAACTCCATATGGAGTAAGAACTTCAAAAAAACCTTTTCCAAATAACGCCAGATCAAGTGGATTATTGGTTGGCTTCAAAGTTCCTTGAGTAAAGTCAGTAAAGCTTCCTTCTACCTTTACCATGGCATTCTCTTGGCCTTGGGTGTGATAAAAGTCTTCTGGTGCAAACTCCTTATTGGGGAGGTGAATGTCACCAGAGTTCTGACCCTTCTCTGTTAGAGCAGTTAAATGCTCCTTGAAAACTAATTCGTCCCTTTTAAAGCCAGCAGTGTTCGCATTCGCAATATTATTTGCGATCGTCTCAACTTTTCTAAGCTGAGCCATCTGTCCTGATAAAGGGACCCAAATATTTTTCAATCGTCCTCCTGACTATTTGCTAATTCCATCCTAGATTTAGCTACTTTTATTTTAGCAATCTATGTGCCAAAAAATAGGCATGGGAAAAATAATCCGCATCAGCCTAAGGTATTAAAATTACATGGGCTTTTTGTTGAGCGTTTTGGTTTTTTTGACACCTCTGGATGCACTGTGTAACCGCCTAGTAGTGTCAACTTTAGAATTCTTAAGTCTTTTCAATATCTTATATTTTTTTAAATAAAAATAGTATGTTATCTTAAATTTCACGTGGTATGACAAAAATTTGTATTGTGAGTCAATGAATTGACGGAGAAAAATATGAGTAAACAAGAAAGTTTTGAAGCCAATCTAGAAAACTTAGAAAAGTTAGTTGAAGAATTAGAGAGTGGAGAACTCGGACTTGATAAAAGCTTAAAAAAATTTGAGTCAGGTTTAGAATTATATAAAAAGTGTCGGGAATCTTTAAAGAGTGCTGAGAAGAAAATTTCAATTTTAACGGAAAGCCTTAAGGAAGAAGAATATAATGATTAAGTTCATTTTTATTTTTCTATTTGTCGCTTGTGCGCAAACAACAAATCAGAAAAGTGAACCATCAAATATTGTTGATCTGAGTGATATAACTGAAACAAAAAAAGTAAATATCGATAAAGATGCAAGTGTTGATTATGGACCGGTTTTAAATGAGAGTCCTAAAGAAAGTAGTGAGCTTGATAAAGAGGAAGTTAAAAAGAAAAAGTTATACTCATTAGTTCTACAACCAGCTCTATACAAGTCTTTTGGCTATATTGCTTTTTTTAAAGAAATCGAAAAATCAAATAGAAGACCGATTGTTATTTCTAGTTTTGGTTTTAGTGCTATCACAGCCGCTCTTTATGCTAAACTTTTAAAGCCAAACTTAGTTGAGTGGAAAATTTACGAGTTATACCAAAGTATAAAAGATGAAGAGATATACACTAAGGAATGGTTGGAGAAAGTAGAGGAATTTTTAAATAAAGAGTTTTCAAATCAAAAACTTTCTCAATTAAAAATCCTAGTGCTTATTCCTTATATATATAAAGATAAGGTCAGAATTAATCCAACAGCGATGGCCAAAGACATAATTATGCAAAGTATTGATATGGAGGCTAAGAAGTCTAAAAGCTTTATGTTGAAAAGTAATATGAGCTTTGTTCAAAACTTTAAAAATTACGGTTCTGAAGATGTTGTCTACATAAGTAATTTACCGGCCAACTTTAAGATAAAAGCTCAAAATGAGCTGATTAAAACTAACTTTTCAAGATTAGCTAATAATCAGCTTAAAGCAAGCAAGCTCTATACAGAACATTCCAACCTCTACTTAGATCAAATCATAAATATTTCTGATGAAATGAATCAAGTAACAATCTCATCCAAAGAATATATAAAAGAGTATTTTGAGGAAAATTAATTTCAACTAGTTATAAGAATTTTAATGGTTTATACTATTTTTTAAAAAAAGGATTTTTTTGAAGAATATATTTAAAGCATTACTTGTTTTGATGTCTTTGGGATTTGTTTCAGGTCTCTTCTTATTAGGTGTCATAATATATATCTCTTTTGACCTTCCACAAATTAATTCATTAGCAGATTATAATCCACCTATTCCTTCACGAATTTATTCTAAGGACGGTGAGCTTCTTTTAGAAATTTATAAAGAAAAACGTGAAATTGCACAAATGGAAGAAATTCCACAAATGATTGTAGATGCCTTCTTAGCAGCTGAAGATGATAATTTTTATAATCACTCAGGTGTAGATTATATTGGTATTGCGAGGGCGATGTTGAGAAATATTCGAGCTGGACGTATTGTTCAAGGAGCTTCAACAATTACCCAACAAGTAGCTAAATCATTATTACTTTCAAGTGAAAGAACATTTAAAAGAAAAATTAAGGATCTACTTTTGGCCAAGAGGATAGAGGAGAAGTTTTCAAAACAAGAGATACTCTTTTTATATCTTAATCAAGTTTATCTTGGTGGTGGTTACTACGGTATAAAGTCTGCCTTTAAAGGTTACTTTGGAAAAGAATTATCTGAAGCTACTGTTGCTGAGGCTGCTCTTATTGCTGGTTTATTAGTTGCTCCAGGTAAGTATTCACCTTATGTTAATCCACAATATGCTAAGAAAAGACAAAGCTATGTTCTTGGACGACTCTTAAAAACTGGAAAAATATCCCAAGTCGATTATGAAGCCGCTAAGAATGAAAATATCCAAATGCAATTAAAGCAACCCAATTTAATGAAGGCTGGCTATTTCACTGATTGGATTAGACAGAAGCTTGTTGCTCACTTTGGTAAAGATGACTTTCTAACTAATGGCTATACAGTTACAACAACAATTGATTGGGTTCTTCAGAAAAAAGCAGAAGAAGAAATTCAAAAAGGTGTGGTTGAAATTGATAAAAGACAAGGTTTTAAAGGGCCAATTGGTAAGTGGTCAGAGGAAAATCTTGTTGAAGATCTAAAAAAACAAAGAATAGAAATGTATGAAGAGGCATCAAATTTCTTCACTTTTTATAAAGATGGTTCAGTAAAAAATGAATTTAAATATGAAGAGGGAGAAATTGAAAGAATTCTTGAAACTCAAAAAGCTACACTAGCTGAACTAAAGGGTAGAAGAGAAGTATTCTTTGAGCCAGGTAACGTAGAAGATGACCCACTATTAAAATTGATTGAACTAGATAAACCATATAAAGCTTATGTAACTAAAGTTAGTAATACTCAAAAAACAATTTATGTAAATGTTGCTGGTATTAAGGCAATTATACCTTATGAAGGCTTTAAGTGGGCGCATACCAGAGAAATTACAGAAGATCTGCATTATTGGTCTTACCAGAAATATCCAGAAAACATACTTAGTCCTGGAGATATTGTCTTAGTTAAATTTAAAGATTTAGATGTTGTAAGTGCTTATGAAAAATCAGACTCTGACTTTAAGAAAATTTATAAAAAATCAGATGATGTAAAACTATTTAGCTCTCAAAAATTTTATGAGGCTGTTTTATTTCAAGAGCCAGATGCTCAAGGTGCACTTATCTCAATTTCACCTCAAACTGGAGAAATTATTTCAATGGTTGGTGGGAGTGACTTTTTAAAATCACAATTTAATCGTGCTGTTCAATCTAATAGACAACCGGGTTCTGCTTTTAAACCCCTTATATTCGCTGCTGGTCTAGAAAATGGATTTACTCCTGCTTCAATTTTACTTGATTCTCCCCAAGCACTTGGTGGTGTTGATGATAGCCTTTCTTGGAAACCAAGAAATTACGATGGTAAGTTTAAAGGTGAAATGACTTTAAGAAGAGCACTAGAGACGAGTCGAAATATACCAACGATTCGTTTATCTCAGCAAGTTGGAGTTGATAGAATTAAAGACCTTGTAGATAGAGTAAAAGTTGATGTTGATCTTCCAAATGATCTAAGTATCTCTCTAGGTTCTTTTGGAATAAACCTTCTTGATCTAGTGAAGTTATATTCAATTTTTCCAAATGGAGGAAGAAGAGTAAAAATTAAATCCATTCTATCGATTAAGGATAGGGATGGTAAAGTTCACTTTCTTGAAGATAAGAATCAGGATCCTGGTTTAAAGGATGATTCTGAATTAACTCAAGAAGAAAAAGATAAGAAGAAAGAAAAAGAGAAGAAAACTGAAGTGGCCAAAACAGAAGAAGAAAATATTGATGGTGAAAAAGAAGAAGTAAAAGAAGAAGTAAATCCATTTTTAGTTAATCTAAGTGAGGATCAAGTTTATGATCCACGTTTAGCATATCTTATGACCAACTTATTAAAAGGTGTTATCCAAAATGGTACTGGTATGCGTGCACGTAATATAAGTTCATTTATTGGTGGTAAAACTGGAACAACAAATAATTATGTTGATGCATGGTTTTTAGGTTTTTCATCAAAGCTTGTAACTGGTGTTTGGACTGGTTTCGATAATAACGATACTCTTGGTTGGGGAGAGACGGGGGCAAAATCTGCCTTGCCTGTTTGGAGTGAGTTTATGCAACTAGGTATCAAGAGGTACGGAGAGTCTGACTTCCCAACTCCACCAGGAATAGTAAATGTCTCAATTAATCCTGTTACAGGTAAGTTATCAAAATCAGGGGCTTCATCTTCTTATATTGAATCTTTCGTAGAAGGAACAGAACCAGGTAATGAGGAAGAAGTAGAAGACTCAGGAGATGAAGATAGTTCGACGATCAAGTTTGTTGATGAGGATTATTACCTTTCACAATAAGAAATAATTAATCACTTAAAAGCACCTTACAAAGAGCCGATAAGCCTTGTGAGGTGTACATGGAAAGTATCTTTAATAAATTCAATATCGATAAGAAACTAAAGGCCTTTATAGTTTTGTCTTTAGTAGTTCACTTGATTCTCTTAGTATCTCAAGCTCCTTCTTTAGATATAAAGAATGCTCTTACGAGTACTGAGGACGCAACGGCTATTAAAATAAAATTATTGGTTAATTCAAAAACTAAGAGACAGATTGTTCAAACTCAAGAATCAAAAGATAAATTAGAGAAAAAGCTTAAAGACGCTTATTTAGGCAAAAAAGATAATTTTGTTGCTCGTGAAACAAAGTCTGCTCGCGTTGGCTCATTTAAAAGTGCAGCTAAAGGTGTAAAAGATGGTTTAAAAGAAAATAAGCAACAAAGGTCAAAAGTTAAAAAGAGAAAGAATTTTAAAGATTTAAAACTTTCTGATCTAGCAGTGAATCCAAATTTTAAAAGAATGGATATCGCGAAAAAACAAGCGACTGTTTCTTCACAAAGAAAAGGTCTAAAAAATGGAACTAGTAAGCAGGCGGGATTAAGTCGTTCAAATGACTTTATAAAAGATGTTCCTTTAGGAGACTTTACTAAGCTAAATACCCAAGAGTTTGCTTATTATGGCTTTTATCATCGTATAAGACAGAAATTAGAGCAGTTTTGGGGAGTAAATATCCAAGAGCAAGCTGAAAAGATAATGAAGTCGGGGAGAACAATTGCGTCTGGGCAAAATCACCTTACATCATTGATAATTAGTCTAAATTCAAAAGGTGAGATTGTTAAAGTTAAAATCAAATCAACTAGTGGTCTTAAAGAATTAGACGAAGCAGCTGTAAAATCATTTAATCAAGCTGGTCCATTTCCAAATCCACCAAAAGGTATGGTTAAAAATGGTTATGCTGTTATTGAATGGGGATTTGTTGTTAATACTTAGTGTTCTGGATTTTCACCACGTAACATTGATTTTAAGCGATCAATACCTTCCATCGTTACATAGTCAGCCCAAATAGAATCTAATTCTCTTATTGCTTCAATAACTTGAAGAGCAGCTTGATCTCTAGAAATTTTTTGAGATTCAGCTAGTAATGAAATACTCTTATTGATTGCTTCAATCGCTGGTGAGTTATTAATTTTTGTTAGTCTTTCCTCGTATCCATTATCAATTCTTTTTTCCTTACTCTTAATAATAGCAGTGTTAAGAAGTTGGATTGATTCCATATAACTAAAACCTTTTACGTGTGTGGATTGAGGTATGGAGTATGTACCTATTCTTCAAAAGAGTAAAGAGAAATTCTGAGATGAGTAATTATTTTTATATGAATTTTTTTTTAGGAGTGAAAAAAAATAAATTGCTTGACGGCCTAGTAGAGCCGGTTTCCCGGCTCAATAAGCACTATTTAAGAGTTTGCTTTGCAGAATTCTTTATACGCTTTAGCATCCATTAGCTCTTTAACTTGATCCTCGTCACTTAGTTCAAGTTTTATAAGCCAAGCAGCAAAAGCATTTTCATTTATTTTCTCAGGAGACTCTTCGATTTCTAGGTTTTTCTCCAAAACTTTTCCACTTAAAGGTGTGTAAAGATCACTTACTGACTTAATACTTTCAACTACGCCAAATGAGTCGCCATTATCATAAGTCGTGTCAGCTTCAGGGAGTTCAACAAATACGATATCTCCCAAAGAAGACTGTGCAAAATCTGTAATTCCAAGCGTTGCAATATTTCCTTCGATAGAAATCCACTCGTGGTCTTCAGTGTAAAATAAATTTTCTTTAATTGTACTCATTACTTATGTCCTCCAGAGACAAAAGGCTTTGTAACCCTTGTTGTGTCATATAATTTGTTTCTAATATCAATTTTGAGCTTATCATAATCCTCAAATTCTTTATTGACGAGTGCTAATGCAATACCTTTTGAGAGCACAACTGACATTGAGCCAGAAGTTATCTCACCAACAGGCTGTTCATTGGCAATAAGCTTATAGCCGGCCCTTGGAATTCCCTTATCTAGTGTAAGTTTGATTAATTTCTTTTGCGCTTTGTAATCAGTAAGGGCAGCTTTGCCAATAAAGTTATCTTTATCTAGCTTCGTCGTCCATGCGAGTCCACAATCTAGGGGAGTTAGGTCTTCATTGAGTTCATTTCCATAAAGTGGAAAGCATACTTCTAGTCTAAGAACGTCACGAGAACCAAGACCACAAGGTGTAACACCCCTCTCAATTAACTCATCCCATAACTTATCAATAATATTATGGGGAGCGAATACTTCAAAACCATCCTCTCCTGTGTAGCCAGTGCGGGCTAAGATAATTCCATTATCTAATTTCTGAATTGAGTAATAGTCAGCATCTTTTAAACCACTTAGTAACTCAATTTCTTTTATTGTTTCAAATGTCTTTGGACCTTGAATGGCCAATAATGAGTACTTATCAGATTCATTTTTAAGTTCGACATTGAAGTCGCCTGTATTTTCTTTAAACCAATTAAAGTCTTTTTCAATATTAGACGCATTAACACAAATTAAAATTTCTTCATCACTAAATTTATATGCAATTAGATCATCAATTATTTTTCCATCATGATTACAGAGTGGTGAATAGATGGCTTTGCCAGAGCTAAGCTTTTCAATATTATTTGTAATCATATAGTTTACATATTTTGCAGCATCGGGACCAGTGACAAAGAATTCACCCATGTGGCTTACATCAAATACACCAACACCATTTCTAACAGCGAGAACTTCTTCTTTTAAATTCTTATACTGAATCGGCATTTCAAATCCAGCAAAGTCTACCATCTTTGCCCCAAGGGCCACATGCTTTTCATAAAGACTTGTTTTCATCTTACTTTCCTTCTTGTCTTTGTTTGGCCAAAACAAGATTTTCCATTAATGATAAGACTGTCATTGGACCTACTCCACCTGGAACTGGTGTAATGGCCTTCACATTATCCTTAACACTTTCGAAATCTATATCACCACAAAGCTTATTTTCTTCATCTCTATTCATACCAACATCAATAAGAACCTGACTTTGATCTTTTTGAAAATAATCTGCATTCAAAAACTTAGTCTTTCCCACTGCACTTATAATAATATCTGCACTTAGAGTATGTTCTTTTAAGTTACGAGTTCGACTATGGCACATTGTAACTGTAGCCCCTGCATTTTGTAATAAAAGCGCCATCGGTTTTCCAACAATTAAGCTTCTTCCTATAACGGTTGCTTTTTTACCTGTTAAGTCGATATTCTCAGTTTCAAATAAAGTCATTATTCCTTTAGGGGTACAGGGAATAAAACCTCGTTCATAATTATTTTTAATTAGACCTATAAAGCTTTCAACACCAAATCCATCGACATCTTTTTCTGGGGCGATTAATTCAGTTGTATCAATATCGCTCAAATGTTTTGGAAGGGGAAGTTGAACAAAACCTCCATGAATCGAATTATCAGAGTTAAGCTTTTCTATTTCTTGTAGAAAGTCGTCGCGAGAAATATCTAAGGGCAATTTTACTAAATCAAAAAGAGCTCCAATTTTTTCGCACTGTTTTTCTTTATGTTTAACGTAAGTGACTGAAGCTTGATTTTCTCCAACTAAAATAACCCTCATTTTTGGAGGTGAAGACATCTGAGAGCATAAGTCTTTGAGTTTTGGTAGAGTATCTTCAATTAAGGGTTTAGCTAGAAGTAGATTTGTCATGGTCAGAAAATATCTTAATTTTCTAAAATTTCATAGTAAAAATTGCGTAATAATCGACTCTTAGCACTGTAATTTAATGTTTCATAAAATCCATTTTTGAGGGATAATAGAGTATGGAAAAAAAGAAAGTAGAATGTACCATTTGTAAGCATTACGGTGATGAGACAGATGATTCTAAAATGCTTGAGCGAACAAAGATTTTTGATGAAAGTGGAAATCCCGTTAATATAATTCTTTGTCGTAAGCATTCGGTAGAGCTATTCAAATTGGGACAAAAGAAATTTCTATTGACGCACTATAAGATTCTGGTGGACATTATCGCCTCTGATGAAACAAAATTTCTTGATATACTTGAAAAAACTATAAAATCTAATCCCGATAAGATCTACTAATTGGACTAATCAAACACATTTTTAGTAAACTATAGTCAATAAAGGCGGTATGTTTGCTTGTTTTAGGTATTGATCCAGGTTCAATTAATACGGGCTGGGCACTCTTAAGTGTTGTTGGCTCAAAAATTAAGTATATTGACTCTGGTGTTTTGAAATTTAATACAAAGAAAGACTTTCTAATGAGAATGCCTGAGATGAAAAGCTCATTTAAGGCCTTACTGGAAAAAACGAATCCTGATCAATTAGCACTTGAATCACTCATTTATGTTAAGAGTCCTACAGCTTTAATGAAGCTAGCTCAGACAAGAGGTGTGCTCATTACAGAAAGTATCGAATTCGTTGATGATAAGATTTTTGAGTACTCACCTAATTTAGTAAAATCAACGACAACTGGGCATGGGCATGCAAACAAAGAATCGATTCAAAAAGCAAGATC